>CAJYBF010000070.1 GCA_913064935.1 uncultured Mollicutes bacterium | reverse complement strand
TAGCACTTTCAACATCAGGTAAAAGATTTTTTTCCCAAGGGTTTACAACGATTGTAGTTGCATCAGTAGCTATTACAGAACCAATTTGATCATGTGGTGTTGGTGTTCCGTAGTAGTCGATTTTTACGTTATCTAAAACAGATATCAGAACCTTACCAGTTCTCAGTGGTTTAAAATCTCTTTGCATATGTTCTACGCTTCCTTGCATCTTTGCTTCGCAGCTGCTATATATTTCGTTAAGCATTTTGTTTCCTTGAGTGTTAAGTGAAAATTAATTACGATATTGTAGCGAGAAAAATTTAAGAGTGAGTAAAAGAAGTTTTTTATAAAGTCCATAGTCTCGCTCTGAGACTATGTTAAAACTTTATAATTATTTAGCTGCTGGAGCTTCTGGTGTAGTAGCAGGAGCTGGTGCAGTGGCTGGAGCAACTACATGTGTATCTTCTATCATGTTGTCAACAACAGATGCTTGGTTAGCTTGAGAGTACATATAACCTAAAGTCAATGTATTTACTACGAATAAAAATCCGATAGTAAAAGTAGCTTTTGCTAAGAAGTTATTTGGACCTTTTGCTCCAAATACAGACTCATTTGAGCCACTGTATGCACCAAGACCGATACTTGAGCTTTTTTGTAATAGTACTGCTATAACTAAAATTACAACTAAAACAATTTGAGATATAAGTAAAAAACCAGTTGTCATAAATATATTCCTGAATATTAAAAGTTGCGAATTATACCCAAAAAATAATCATAATACAATTTTAGGTATAATTTCAAAAAATAATTGGGGTGTTTAGCTATGAGAGACTTTAGAAAAATTATATTTTTATAACACTTAGTATTTTATTAATTTAAAATGAGTTGATGAATGAAGATACGTTCATCAACTTTTTTAATTGTTTAAAATGAATATCTAAAATGCAGTAACTGGGTCAATATTTATGATATAATTTAAGGTAGAAATATAATTTTATAGGAGTTCTCATGTACGAAAAAATAGACAAAACTAAATATACTCCAATGATGCAACAATACTTAACAATCAAGGAAGAATATCCTGATTCTATAGTTTTTTTCAGATTGGGTGATTTCTATGAAATGTTCTTTTCGGACGCTTTGTTGGCTTCAAGGGAACTAGAGATTGCTTTAACAGCTAGAGATGCTGGAGCTAAGGATAAAGTGCCTATGTGTGGTGTTCCACACCATGCATCACAAAGTTATATCGAAAGATTGATTGAAAAAGGGTATAAAGTGGCTATATGCGATCAAGTAGAGGATTCTTCAGTATCTAAAGGATTAGTTAAAAGGGATGTTGTCAGACTTATAACTCCTGGAACTGTGATGGACATAGGAAGTTTGAATGATGACTGCAATAACTTTATTGCAGCAGTTACAAAAACAGATGATTATACAATTGCTTACGCAGACTTAAGTACTGGTGAATGCTTCGCTACGACAGTTCCTTTATCAAGCTCAGTCTTAATCAACGAATTACTTTCTATAGGAGCTAAAGAAATAATATTTGACTCGAAATTCAAAATGAAACCACTAGAAGGCTTCATTTCTTCGTATGATATATTAGTTTCTTATATGGATGACACTAAACTGATGTCATATTTAAGCAATCATACAGAAGATCAATATAAAACTACGTTTGCCAGATTGACAAACTACATATTATCAACTCAAAAAAGACAATTAATGCATATTCAAGAAGTGAAAGTGTACTCTGCTAACTCAAATCTTAAGATAGATGTATTCTCTATGAAAAATTTAGAATTGACTGAAACTATCAGAAGTAACTCAAGAAAAGGATCGCTACTATGGTACTTAGATAAATGTCAAACTGCAATGGGGAGCAGACACTTAAGAAAAAACATTGAAAAACCACTTGTTGTTAAAGAAGAAATTGAAAATCGATACGATTTAGTTGAAGATTTCAGTAAAAACTTCTTTATAAAAGAGGAAATCAAAGAATATCTTAAAAGTGTTTATGACTTAGAACGAATCGTTGGTCGCATTTCATATGGAAACGCTAATGCTAAAGATTTGGTTCAGTTACGAACATCACTTGGAAACTTACCCTATATAAAATCAACACTATTAAAGCTATCGTCTAAATTTGCTAAAGATCTTTCAGGCAAAATAAATGAGCATAAGGATTTATATAGTTTATTAGATAATAGTTTACTGGATGCTCCACCTATAGGAATAAAAGATGGTTCAATGATTAAACAGGGGTTCAATGATGAACTCGATACCATTAAAGAGATTTCTACAGGCGGTAAGGAATGGCTTTTAGAACTAGAAAAAAGAGAACGTGAAAGAACTGGTATTAAGAAACTTAAAGTAGGTTATAACCGCGTATTTGGATATTATATAGAAATCACAAAAGGACAACTTAGTCTGATAACAGATGATTTTGGTTATGAGAGAAAACAAACTTTAAGTAATAGTGAAAGATACATTTCTCCTGAATTAAAGGAGAAGGAATCGCTTATTTTAGGTAGTGAGGAAAAATCGGTTAAATTGGAATATGAGTTATTCCTTGAGATAAGGGAAAATTCTAAAGAGTATATTAACTCTTTACAGAAACTTGCAAAAACTATTAGTGAGATAGATTTATTACAAAGTTTGTCTACAGTTGCTGATGAAAATAGACTAGTTAGACCTACACTTACTAATGGCAAAGAGTTAATCATAATAGACGGAAGACATCCAGTCGTGGAAAAAGTTCTTCAAGGTGAAAGCTATGTTGAAAATGACTGTCATATGTCTGATGATACAAGTATTTTATTAATAACAGGTCATAATATGAGTGGTAAATCCACATATATGAGACAACTAGCAATGATAGTAATAATGGCTCAACTAGGCTCGTTCGTACCAGCTAAAAGTGCTAAGTTACCTATCTTCGATAAGATTTTCACTAGAATAGGAGCAGCTGATGATTTAATTAGTGGGCAATCAACATTTATGGTGGAAATGCTAGAAGTGAATTACGCTCTGCAAAATGCTACTGAGAAAAGTTTAATCTTATTTGATGAGATAGGAAGAGGAACAGCCACATACGATGGAATGGCTCTAGCTCAAGCTATAATTGAATTCATTCATGAAAACGTAAAATGCAAAAGTTTATTCTCAACTCATTATCATGAGTTGACTCAATTAGAAAATCATTTGGGTACTCTTAAAAATGTTCACGTCAGTGCTAAAGAAGAAAAAGGAGAAATAGTATTTTTCCATAAAATTAAAAATGGTGCTGTAGACAAATCATATGGTATAAATGTAGCTAAATTAGCAAAATTGCCGAAAAATCTAATAGCTAGAAGTACTCTGATTCTTAAGGAATTAGAAAAGCATAGTGTTAAGGCGGATATGAACATTTTCAATGTAACCGAAGAAATTGAGATTGAAAATCCTATTTTTGAAGAAATAAGAAATATAGATATAGACTCATTAACACCAATAGAAGCATTGAATACTCTATATACCATAGTAGAGAAGGTGAAATAATGGGTAAAATAGTAAAATTAAATGAGAAGATATCGAATATGATCGCAGCTGGCGAAGTTGTCGAACGACCATTAAGTGTTGTTAAAGAACTTATTGAAAACTCAATAGACGCAAAATCTTCGTTCATAGAGATAGAATTAGAAGAATCAGGTGTAAAGAGCATTCGCGTGATTGATGATGGTGAAGGGATGAATAAATAAGATGCTTTATTAGCATTTTCACGTCATGCAACCAGCAAAATAAAAAGTGAACATGATTTGTTTAGGATTAATACATTAGGATTCAGAGGTGAAGCTCTACCATCTATTGCTAGTGTTTCTAAAGTTAAGATGATTACATCTCATGGTGAAGAAGGATATGGTATAGAGATATCTGGTGGAACTGTTTTAAGTCATGGATTAAATACAGCGAGAAAAGGAACTGAAATCTCAGTTAGAAATTTGTTTTTTAACACTCCAGCAAGACTAAAGTTTCTAAAGAGCTTGAATGTAGAGTTATCAAATATCGCTGATTATGTGACCAGAGTTGCAATTTCTTACCCTAATATATCTTTTAACTTAAGCAATAATGGAAAAAGTTTAGTGAAAACAGATGGAAGTAACAACTTATTGAAGGTTGTTTCCAGTGTATACGGTGTTAGTGTGGCAAAATCAATGATAGAGGTAGCTTGCAAGAACTATGATTATTCTGTTAGTGGATATATTTCTGAGCCTACTCTTACAAGATCAAACAAAAAATACATTAATATTGTGATTAACAATAGAGTGATAAATAATTTTATTATATCAAGTAAACTTAGCTCATCATACGGGAATAGAATTCCAAAAGGAAGATATCCGGTGGTTGTTCTAAATATAAAATGTGACCCTTTATTGGTAGATGTTAATGTTCATCCTAGTAAAATGCAAGTTAAGTTAACTGATGAGAGAGAATTGACAAAATTAATCAAGGAAACTGTAAAATCAATATTGACAAGTATAGTATCAATTCCCTCAATGATGCCTAAACAACAAGAAAACAGTGCTATAAAGGATAATTATGTTATTAAGGAACAATTATCATTTGATTATAATGCTAGTGAAAATGAGCACATCGTCGAGTTTCCGAGACTCGAATATGTTGGCCAGTTTCATGGCACGTATTTGTTGTGCCAAGGTGAAAAAGACCTATACATAATCGACCAACACGCTGCAGCAGAAAGAGTAAAATACGAGAAGTATTTAGCTGCTTTAGAGTCTAAAAATGCTGATTCATATGAACTCATAGTTCCAATAAATATAGAGTATTCAAAGTCTGATTTTCTCAAAATAAGTACAATCACTGAAAAACTTAAAGAGCAAGGAATTACTATTTCCGAATCTGGGTTTAATAGTTTTTATCTTAGAGAAGTACCGATATGGTTTGAAACCGGACTAGAAAAAGAATATTTAGACTCAATTATTTCGAGCCTAGTCGATGAGAAATCAAATTCTAAGATCGATCAATTAGCTAGTTTATTAGCATGTAAAAAAAGTGTCAAGGCAAACGATTATCTTAGCTCTGACGAGGTTCTTAATCTTATAGAAGATCTCGCCAAATGCGACAATCCATTCACGTGTCCTCACGGAAGACCTACTTTAATAAAATACACCATTGCTGAGATTGAGAGGTTTTTCAGAAGATGAAAGTAATTGTTATAGTTGGACCGACGGGGATAGGTAAAACCGACTTAAGTATAAAAATAGCAAAAGAACTTAATGGAGAAATTATATCGGGCGATTCTGTTCAAGTCTACAAGGAAATGAATATAGGAAGTGCTAAAATAACAGAAGAGGAAATGAAAGGTGTCAAACACCACTTAATAGATTTTTTGGAAATTGGAGATGAATATTCTGTAGCAAGATTTCAAAAAGAGGTTCGACAAAAAATTCAAGAAATAACAGAAAAGGGAAAAACCCCAATAATTTGTGGCGGTACTGGTTTCTATATTAAAGCGGCGCTCACGAAGTATGAGTTCGAAGAAAATTTAGGACGAGATGATTTTATAATTAAATATGAAAAATTCACAAATGAAGAGTTGCATAATCAACTTAAAAAAGTTGATATTTCTTCAGCAGAAATCTTTCATTTTAATAACAGAGTGAGAGTTATTAGGGCTCTAGAGTATTTTGAAAAAAGTGGTAAAATGATTAGTGAGCGGAAAAGTAGTGATATATCTCTTTATGACTATGCTATTATAGGCTTAACGATGAATAGAGATAGTTTATACGAAAGAATTAACAAAAGCGTTGATTTGATGATTTCTACTTGATTATTTCAAGAAACACAAATTTTGCTTGCAAGAAAAAAAATGATAATAGCTCATGGTTATTCTGTAGTGTTTTAACAACAAAAAAAAAATA
>CAJYBF010000069.1 GCA_913064935.1 uncultured Mollicutes bacterium | reverse complement strand
ATGTCCGTTTATTATTTTCGATGTGGAAAAACTCAAATCAAATTCAACAAATACTTTTCCTAGTATATTTTCATCTTCTCTTAGTTTAAAATACGGGTTGTTTGATTCTTCACACAATTTCTTATCATTCAAAAAATATCTTTCGAACGTTTTCATATCACTTTTACCAAACAAAGGAGAATACTCACCTTGCCATAAATAAACAAAGAAATCATCTTTATTGTTTAAATTTTTATCAAAGTAAGCTGATCTTATTTTCTCTTCAAGTTTTTCAAGTAAAGATTTACCAAAGTAGTATTTTCCATCTATTTCTACAGATGCAAAAGTACCATCTTCAAGCAAAGGTATACAGCCATGGATTAATAAATTACCATTGTAATTTTTATATATCGAACCTTTTTCAAATAGGAATGCAGTATGTTTATTAAGTCGGTCATTCTTCATAAATGCTTTTTTTATGTTTGAAAGCATCTCTTTTTCCTCTGGAATCAGTTTATACGGATTTTTCATATTAATTGTAGGAAAACTAGTACTATTCAATCTATGTTGTTTTCCGTTAATCTCAATTGTGCAGTTTTCATAATTTACTTTATCAAGTAACAATCTCGAATCGAGTTTGAAGGCTGGATTTCTCAATATTAATTTATGTTCAGATTTAAACTGGATAATAGATATTGCTTTATGAACTTTAGCTATTAGATCACTTCTTTCAGATTTCACTGTATCCTTAGGATAAAACGTTTCATAATCATCTAAATAGTATTTCTCCGTTAATCTAACAAGCGGTAATAAATTTATGCCATATGATTCCGTTAGTACATCCAGTTGGTTATATCTAGCAGCTATTCTTATTGTATTAGTGATGCATAATTCGTTCCCTGCACAAGCACCCATCCATAAAATATCATGATTACCCCATTGGATATCAACCTTGTCATACTCTATTAATTTATCAATAATATCACTTGCATTATCTCCTCTATCATAAATATCTCCTACGATATGTAGATGATCAATTATTAGTTCTTGTATTACCTTAGTAAACGCTAAAATAAAATTAGTCCCTCTGTCTAATTCAATGATTTTATCTACAATAGACTTATAGTAATATTCCTTAAGGTCTTCTGTAGCTTCATACATTAATTCTTCCATTATATAAGCATAATACTTAGGTAATGTTTTTCTAACCTTGCTTTTGGTATATTTGTGAGCAACTTCTTTACATAGATCTATTAATTGAATTAATTTTCTCTCAACAAATAGTTGAAAATCTTCAGTTGAAAGTATCTTTTTATACTTTTCAATTATCTGCTCAGGGTAAACTACAAGTATTGATAAGCTCTTCTGTTCAGCTAATGTGATTGTATCACCAAAGACATCATTAATTTTATTAATTATCCCACCCGAACCATTTTTAAGAAAATGTGCAAAAGCGTCGTATTGCCCATGTAAGTCAGAAATAAAATGTTCGGTCCCCTTAGGCAAATTTAGTATGGCATTAAGATTAATAATTTCAGTATAAGCTGATTGAATAGTAGGGAATTGACCACTTCACGCTTCCATATATTTTAACTCGTAATCCATATAAAAATCCTCCTAGGATATTTTAACTCATATGTATTAATGGCATCAGCAAATAATAAGGCACTTGTGTTATCCATTTCCTTAACTGTATCATATTAACTCGATAAATAACTACACCGAGTTACTATAATTATAAAGACAGTTTAAGTCCAAAGAATACTCTATGGGTTTATTAACTTTTGACTTCAATCTTTTGTTTTTGCTTAAATTGCTCATTGATGTGTTAGAAACTTTTTGATCAACATGAGGATCCATTCATTTATATTATAGTAGAGTCATTCACATCTTATTCAGATTTGAGTATAGATGTAGACAAAAGGTCGCTTCATAAGAAGCGACGCTAGTTTTTATTACATTGTAAATAACCAAATACCTAAAACTGCAAATCCTATCCCCCATACTACAAAGAAGATTTCTGTACCTCTATCTCCAAGTACTTTTCTAAAACCTTTAATCTTTGCCATATCCCACATCTTTGGTGGTTTTGCGACAGTAATCCAGAAAATAAGTGCGGTATACGCAAGTGCAAGTAATCCTAATATTGGATACCAATTCATATTATCCCTCCTATTCTAACCCTTTTATTATTTTTGGTTTTAAGTATAAATATACTAAACCACTTATAACTACTATTATACCAGTATACATTAATATAGGTAACCACTCAGCCTCGTTTGATAGAATTTGTTTAGTTCCCAAGTACGACCAGTAGAATGGATTCCAGTAAAATAACCATTGCCATTTATCAGCTAACATTTCAAGTGCTAATGGTCCAGCTGCTAACGGTAAAAACAACATTTTTACACTGGCGGCAGCATTAATTACATCATCATTACTTACCCCTTGGAAGAATCCAACTAACATAGTAATGATAGTAGATGCTAACACAAGAAATGTAATCATGGCCCAGTTAATATTCCCAAACCCAGTTGTAAGTACAATTGCGATTGTTCCATAAATCGGAAGCAACATTCCCATCATACTTTTTCCTAGAATAAACATATTTCTTGATACAGTTGACAAATGAATTGCACGAATTGTTCTATCAACCTTTTCTTCAATTATATTGAATGAAATTAACATCCCACCTAATACAGTTGTAAACATAATCGCTACATTGACAAGCATCTGTTTTAGTGGTGGTACAGTTTTTCCAAACGAATGAAGTGTTGAAGGCGAATCTTCTATATCTAAATCAAGTTCATCGAAAACAATCATTAATTTAACAAATTCATCAAACCCTTCAGTTTCATTACCTTCAGCAACCACCTTGTGTGAGTCACCATCACGAACAATACCGAATACTTCATCTCTTCTAAGAACTCGTTCTTCAAGTTCGTCAAGATCTTCAACTAAATAAACGTGAGCGTAATCGGATAATCTTTCAACCATTTGAGGATTATCATCTTCAATAAATACTAAGTTTACTGTAGTATCATTAATACCTGGAGTTAACATATTAATAATTACTCCAAACAATAACGGGAAAATGATTATGTATAAAGCTAATGCATTTCTTCTGTTAGATAAAACATCTCTAAAGAATATCGCTAGTATTTTTCTCATAATCCGCTACACCCCCAAAGTTCTTTTAAATCTAAATTCAGCAAATGCAAACAACGCCGCTCCAATTACTGCATAACCTAAAGATGCAAACAAAATATACGATATGTCTCCATTTGGTGTGATTGATTCTTTAAATCCTTGAATCAATGCATAAGTCGGTAAGAACTTAATCCATAATGGTTGCCATCCAGGTATGAAGTAAGCAATACTTGGTAGCATCATTGCTATCATCAGTATGTAAATTGCTCCAAATGCTTCCATCATCGATTTAAAGTATGTTGAGATAATTAAACCAATACTTGATGCAAAGAATGCACTTGTCAGTAGCAACAGTAAAACTGCAAAGTAATTAGGAATCGTACCTAATATTGGAATAACAATCATCAATGTTGAAAGTATTGATACAACCATCAAAACAAGCACTTTACTAAGTAGATAAGTTCTAGGTTTTGAAGCTGTTACCGAATAAGCTTTTATAATTCCCTCACTACGATCTAAGAATATGTATGAAGCGATTACAAACATACCTAACAACGCTCCATTTAAAACAATTAATGGTGGTACCAATTTTTGTCTATCTGTTAATGGTGCAACGATTTCACCAATAATTTCTACTTTGACCTTATTCAATTCTTCTTCCATTAAAGCGCTATTCTCCATGTGGATTACTTTATAAAGATTTTGAAGTTTCTCAGATTCATATCCTTGAATGTAATAATCATATCTTACATTAGACTCATCATCTAAAAAGATATGTGCTGCTGCTGATGGTTTCTCAGTTTCAGCTAATGCTATTAAATCATCTAAAGATTTAGGAAAGTATAATTCCTTACTTTCAGTAACAATCAAATCTACTTGATACACTTCTTCGCCACTCTTCATTTCAACAGAATCCATAACACCATCTTCATCTTGTTCTAAAAGTCCAACCATAAACAAGTCTTCAATCACAGGATCAATATAAATAAACTCTGCTTTACGACTGTTAAAGTTTTCTGGTACTACAAACATTAGAACAAATACGATTATGAATGCCATAACTAGTTCTATCCAAAAGTAAAACCCCTTAGATGAAAGTAATAACTCTTTGGAAAAACTATGCCATAACTTCATTAAATTAGCCCCCTACCAGTGACTTTAATAAATATTTCCTCAAGAGTGGCTTCTTTAGTATGCATAGTTCTTATTTCATAATTATTAACGATTTCAGTTAAACGTTTTTTATCCTCAGCAATAATCGTTGATAACATTTCTTTTTTTATCTCATCATCATCAATATACTCAACTTCTACCAATTTTTCACCGTATTGCATTTTCAAGTTTTGAGGAGAATCAATAAGTTTAATTTCTCCATCAATAATGAATGCTACTCGGTCACATAGTTCATCAGCTATGAACATATTGTGAGTTGTTAAAAACACTGTTACACCCTTTTTATTTTCTGCTTTAATAATATCTTTAATATCAGCAGCGATAGATGGGTCAAGTCCAGTAGTAGGCTCATCTAAAAACCATAAATTTGGATTGTTAATCATGCTTCTAGCAAATGTTAGGCGATGTTTCATTCCTTTTGAGAATTCCCCAGCCCTCATGTTTGCTTTTCCATCTAAGCCAACCATTTTTAATAACTCCATCGAATCCCTAGTTTCTACATCAAATAGTTTTGCGTAAAAATCTAAGTTTTCCTTTGCAGTCATTTTACTATAAACATTAGATTGCTCAAATGACATTCCAATAGTGTTAAACATTTCGTTCTTAATGTGTTTTAGATTATATCCTGAAACTTCAACTTCGCCATCTTGTAATTGTAGTAACCCAGTTAAGATGTTTTGAGTTGTTGATTTTCCAGCTCCTGACGGACCTAAGAAACCAAACACTTCTCCTTCTTCAACTTCAAAGCTTACATCTTTGACAGCAAATTTCCCATCCTTGTTGTAAGAATGATTTAACCCTTTAACTTTTATCATCGTTTCCCTCCTTATAAAATACTTTTCTTAAAAAATTAGAATAATCAACAATTGAGTCCATAATGTTCTCAATTCCATCATCGTTCATATTACTTCTAAAACTATCTAAGTTAGATTCACTAAACTTCTCAATACTCCAAATAATTGTTTTGAACGTTAGTTCCTTATCTAGATTTTCCTTAAGATAACTAAAATCGATATTTTCTGTATACACCTTATCATAAATCGATGCATCATATTTCTCTATTAAAGCTTTCGCATCTTCCACGGTCTTAATCGACTCTGAAATCAGTTTGAAATAATTGAACATTTCAGGGAATTCCTTAATGATATCTAATTTTATTCCCGCAATCTCAACTACTCTTGTTATTAGATCAGTATTATTCCAATCAGTTCGTTCCTTGATTGCGTCTAGGATAGTTACAAAACAAAAATCTTGCAAATATTCATATAAACCTTGCTTGCTTTTAAAATAATGAAATAATAATCCCTTAGCTATCCCAGCTTCTTTTACTATGGCATTAGTAGAACCATTTTCATAGCCGTTCTTACTAAACTCTCCTAAAGCTGCATTGATAATTTTTAGCTTCTTTTCAACGTCCAGTTTTCCTAGTATATCTTGCAACCAACCACCTCCATATCGACCATACGGGTCAACTGTATTCAATCATATTCGCCCAAATTGGTCAATATTACTTTTTCAGTTAATAAGTTACGTCTTCTTAAAAACTTAAAAACTAAGACAAATTAGATTTTAATCTATTCATTTTTTAAAGTACTTTTCAAGAAATTCCATCAAT
>CAJYBF010000068.1 GCA_913064935.1 uncultured Mollicutes bacterium | reverse complement strand
GTCAGTTGATATTGATAAGTTGAAAGTATTTGAAGAGGTTGAAGAGGACTTTTTTAAAATATGTGATGGGTACGGAATTAGTAAGGATCTGTTTTCTACTAAAAAAGGAGTTACGTTCAACAATCAACAAAATGCAGAAAAGAGATTTTATGAAAGTACTATCATTCCAGAGTTCAGCGAATGGATAGGATCAATCAATAAATACTTTGGAACTGAAAATGAAACTTGGGAATTAAGAGGTGATTACAGTCATTTGCCAATATTCCAGGAGAACGTAAAAGAGCGCGGGCAAAGTTTACAAACATTAGTAAACGCACTTAGTAAAGCGCTGGAAGATGGAGCTATAACATTAGATCAATACAAAGCGGAATTATTAAAATTTAATATTTAAGATCATGGTAACAACGATAGTGACAGCGACAACAGCATGGGCGGAGGTAATAGTAACCGCTGAAACAGCCTGGACATTGTAAAACATAGGAACCAATTTAATTTATGTAAGGCTCGATGATGGCACTCCAGTTGGAACCGAGCAAGGAATGTTATTGCATGTTGGTGATTCTTTACAAGGTGACCCGAATAACTTAGGGGATGTTTGGATACGAACAAAGAAGGCAACTTCAGCGGTTGCAATAAAGAAGTGAAAAAGCGTACTGATAAAGAAATTAAACAGGCTATTAAAAAGTCTATTGAAGATAAAAAAAAGGCATTAGCTGAGAATCAAATAATATTCAAAGGATATGGAAATTCCAAAATTTTTTTCCATCTACTATTTCACTAGACCAATCAGATGCCAATGCTGGCACGAATTGATTGAATCTATTTACTTCAACTAAACCATCAATCATATTAGCTGTGTATTCATTATCATTAGCTGATTGACTTTCTAGATAGTTTAAAGTTTCATAGTGAGCTGGATAAGTAGTTCTGTAATTTAATGAACTTTGTAATGGAGCAGGTGTATCTAGATCAGCCAGAGTTACAGGACCATCAACTGGATCTGGTTCATCTACTGGATCTGGTACGTCTACTTCATATTCGGTATTATCGCAAGCAACTAATGTTAATGCTAGTGATAATGCCAGTAATAAACTTAAAAATCTTTTCATTATAATTCTCCTCCTAATTTTTTTTGACTATGTACAATATTACACCACGAGCGACTAGAAGTCAATGCAAATGGGCTTGAAAACGATTGTAATGTCGATTTGCAACATAACGCATACCCACGCTTTTTTTTAGACGTTATCATTCCATTTATCACTTTGAACATTTCAAGAATAATATACACTTTTGACAATACTAGTAATTCCTATTAACTATGTTAATTGTAATAAAGTATCTACTTATTGCTTCTGCAGTGAACTTCAACTATTATTCCGGATAAGCCAAGTGACACTTATGTTTATGCCGGTATAAGTATAGTGAAAACCATTCCATATAAAAAAAGATATGTGGCTACTTAAAAAAACGAAATAAATTCATCGTAGTTTGTCCTAAGTATCTTTCGTCAACTTCATCTATGCTCTAAACACTAGAGTAATATTACAGTCCAATACTAATTTGGTCGATTATTGTATTTTTATACTCTATGGAATCCTTTGTCTTATATTGTCTTTAATAGTTTCTTAACGAACTCATACAATTCAAGGAAGTAACACCAATGTATAAACTACATTTGAAAAGCGTAAACCAATATAAAATAAAAACCTAGATTTAAAATGCCCGCCAATCCAAATGAGTAAAAACTAATTCTTTTGTCAATTATCTCTTGATCGTCCTTCTCTTTGAACACTGACTTTCCTTTATCTAAATAGAGTTCTTTACTTGCCTTTCTTATAGAAAACGTGGCGATAATAAACAAAATGAATGCCGAAAGAAAAATCATTTCATGTGCTTGATTAAGACTTTGGTAGATAACCAAACTAGCTATTCCTCCAAATACGATTGTGAATATTGTAATTATTGCCGAATTTTTTATTACTTTCATAAATATGTCTTATACTAAATGAGTATAATCTCCTTCCTTATTATGTATGCTTATAAGTAAATCAATTCTCCCTACGATATCAATCAAGTATTGTAAGTAGTGTCCACATTAATGCTTCAACAATAGACATCTACTAATACTCTGAATGGTAATCATGAGAGACAAATTATTATATCATATATACTTAATGAGAATAACACAATTAACCCAGAATAAAGAAACCAATAAATCATTATAGTTTTCTCTTCTTCAACGGATTATTATTCATGATATCTTGGTTAATTCGTTGACTAAAGGATAAAATAGTAGTATATTAATACAAACGATGATTGAAATTAGTAGGTGTACATTTACTTTTTAGAGAGTTTGTGGCTGGTGTAAACAAACAAGTAAAGTAACTGAATGGATTCATGAGTGAGTTACAGAAATCAGTACGTAACTACGTCTCACCCCGCGTTAAGGGTAAAGAATTACGTTAGTAATTAAATTAAGGTGGTACCACGATATATTCGTCCTTTGCTTATAAGCAAAGGATTTTTTTATTTAAGGAAGGAAAATTATTATGAAAAGAATGGTTTCAGGAATCAAGCCTACTGGTGGGTTAACATTAGGAAATTATATTGGAGCAATAAAGAATTTCATTGATTTTCAAGATGAATACGAGTTGTTCGTCTTTATTGCGGATTTACATGCATTAACAACAAAACAAGATAGACTAGAATTAAGAAAACGAATTAAAGATATAACAGCACTATACATTGCTTGTGGTTTAGACCCAGAAAAGACGACTATTTATATTCAATCTGAAATAGCTGCACACTCTCAACTTTCATATTTACTAGAGTGTCACACCTATATGGGTGAACTTAATAGAATGACACAATATAAAGATAAGACAGGCAAAAACATGACAGAATCAATAACTTCTAGTTTATTCACATACCCAGTTCTAATGGCTGCGGACATAATTTTGTATGATGCAGATTTCGTACCTGTTGGAGACGATCAAAAACAACATGTAGAACTTACTAGAAATATCGCACAAAGATTTAATCAAAGACATGGTGATTTCTTTATAGTTCCAGAACCAGTAATTCCAAAACAAGGAGCAAGAATAATGGATTTACAAAATCCATTAAAGAAAATGAGTAAATCGGATGATTCAGATAAGGGTTCGATTCTTCTTCTTGATGATTTAAATCGTATAAGAAATAAAATCAAGAGTTCAATGACAGATTCTGACAGTGAAGTTAGATTCGATCAAGAAAATAAACCAGGTATTTCTAACTTGATGACTATCTACTCAACATTGGCCAGTATCACATACAAAGAAATTCAGGATAAGTACATAGATAAAGGTTACGGAGTATTTAAATCAGATTTAGCTGAGATAGTAGTAGATGCAATAAGACCTATTCAAGAAAGATACAATGAAATAGTGAAATCAAAAGAGCTTGATGATATTCTAGATGCTGGTAGAGACAAAGCTAGCAAAATTGCTTATAAAAAAATAATGAAGGCTAATAATAAATTAGGCTTAGGTAGAAAAAGATAATACCAAAACGGTTTAGATAAAATAAAGGAGTGATATTATGTTAAAGAAATGGGATTTAACTACAGTTTTTAATAATTGGAATGAGTGGGATAAGTTACATGACGAGATGAAATCTCAAATTCCAAAATACAAAGAGTATGAAGGAAAACTAAATGATAGTAAAAACTTCGAGGATTTTTACAAATTCGATGAGGATTTTTCCGAAAAACTTGCAAAGCTAGCAGTCTATGCTCATATGCAAAATGACTTGAATACAAAAGATGAACATAATGATGCAAAATACAAAAAGATAATGATGTTATACTCTGAAGCAATCCAAGCTGGTTCTTTCAGTAACCCAGAAAAAATAAGTTTAGGTGAAGATACTGTAAAAATGTTCGCTTCAAAAAGTTCAAAGGTTATGGAATACAAGTTTGAACTTGAGAACTTATTTAGAAAACAAGCTCATATTTTGAGTAAGGAAAGTGAAACAATTATTGCGAACTTCTCTAATGTTTCCAACATTACAAGTAGTTTATATTCTGGGCTAGCTAATGCTGACAGCACTTCTTCTGAAGTAACGTTATCTGATGGAAAAACTATTACTGTAACTAGCGGGAACTATAGAATGTATTTAAGTGAACTAAAAGTACAAGAGGATAGAAAAAAAGTATTTGAAGCAGTGTTTACTCATTATGCTGAGCATAAAAATACATATGCTGCTATATACAACTCAGCAGTTGAATCAGATTGGGCAAATGCTAAATCAAGAAACTACAAATCTTCAATAGAGAGTTACTTATTTGAAGACAATGTTCCTACTGATGTTTACCTAACACTTATAAACACTACAAAAGAAAATACTGATGCCATTAAGAAGTATATTGAGTTAAGAAAAAAAGCGTTGAACATTACTGAGTATCGTACCTACGATAGATTCTTACCACTTGCTAAGTCAACAAAGAAATATACTTATGAAGAAGCTATTGAAATGTTCCAAGAGGCTTCAAAGAAAATACCTGGCGGGTTTTATGATCTAGCCAAAGAAGCTTTAAAAGAAGGTCATGTTGATGTTTACGAGCAACAAGGTAAACGTACAGGAGCATATTCAACTAGCATTTATTGAAATAATACATTCATCCTATTAAACTATGATGATACATTGAGTGATGCTTTCACAGTAGCTCATGAGGCTGGACATTCAATGCATACATTGCTTGCAAATGAAAATCAACCATTTGCATCGGCTCACTACAAGATATTTGTAGCTGAGATAGCTTCAACATTCAACGAACACTTACTTCTTGATTACTTGTTTGAGATTTCAAATGATGACCAAGAACAAATCGTATTGCTACAACAAGCTATTGATGATATTTTAGGTACATTCTACAGACAAAGTTTATTCGCTGATTATGAATATCAAGCTCATAAGCTTGTTGAAGAAGGCACTCCGATTACACATAGTGGTCTATCGCAAATAATGTTAGATTTATATAAGCAGTATTACGGTCTTGATTTAGAAGAGGAAAAGGTTAAGAAATTTGTTTGGGCTTATATCCCACATATGTTCTATAGTCCGTTCTATGTCTATAAATATGCAACTAGTTATGCAGCATCTTTAAAAATTTACCAAGATGTTAGAGATGGAAAAGAAAATGCATTAGATAATTACTTGGGATTACTTAAATCAGGTGGATCTGAGCATCCGGTTGACCAAGTAATCAAAGCAGGAGTTGATTTAACTACAAAAGTTCCATTTGATGCAGTGGTTGACAGACTAAGTGAGTTAGTTGATAAATTAGAAAAATTATTATAATAAAGGTTCTATAATTAAGGTGGGGGTATGATAAATACTCCAACTTTTTCAATTAAAAAGAAAAGTGCACAATAAATCCGTTATAAGTAAGTCGATTAAAACCATTATAAGGAGATTTATTATGCATATTAATTCTATCATTACTAATCAAACTCAAATGTAGCATAACTCTTATTGATAATAGATTCTACCATTTTATCAACGTTCAGATAAAAAAAAGGGACTATGCAAAGTCCCCTAAAGTATTATTTCCACTCTTTTAATTCTTTTTCAGTACATAGTACGAAATGACCTGGTTCAACTTCTCTTGATTCACCTTCATAATAATCAATTTTAGATTTATCATAATATACTCTAACATTTGCTTTTTCATATAATGGATCTGCTTTAGGAATCGCAGACAACAATGATTTAGTATATGGATGAATTGGATTTTCAAATATATGATCAGTAGTACCAAGTTCAACGATTTTACCTAAGTGCATTACACCGATTCTATCAGACAAATAATGAACCATTGATAAATCATGAAGATCGGAAGAGCGTCGTGTAGGGAAAGAGTGTAGATCTCGGTGGTCGGCGTAGCATTAAAAAAAAAAAGAGAGAAAGAGAAACAAAGATGAGCAAAGATAGGCACAACGACAAACAGACAAAGAGTAATAAAGGACACACAGACAGACA
>CAJYBF010000067.1 GCA_913064935.1 uncultured Mollicutes bacterium | reverse complement strand
TAGTGGGATGAAATACCTGAAGCGATTGTTAATGGTAATAACCAATATGGGTTAAGAGAAACCTACCGTTATTACAGCGAGAAAAATCAGTTACCAATCGAAACAGTAGCTGCTTTTTTTGAGTTTGTAAGCATGGAGTTGGTTCCTTTTGTAAATAAAACTTTCCGTACAGAAAATTTTAAAGTTGCTGTAGGACATGGTAAAACTGCTAATTTTATTAATTATTACTTGTTAAAAGGGATTCCATTATTTCAATCTTATATAGTGTTAAGCCCAGATTTAGCACCAGATATGGCAGATTATTTAACAGAAGTGTTTCCAAAATTAGAACAAAAAACATTTTATTATTTGGCTACAACAACAAATGATGTAGAAAATATTCAGGAAAAAACAGAAGCCCTATCAAGTAGTTTAAAAGCAATAGATAATGATAATGTGTTAAAAACATTTGATACATTTGAAGGACCATCTCATTATTCCTTACCAGCGCACGCAATACCTAAAGCGCTTGAAAGTATCTTTTTTGTTTTTCAGCCAATAAGTAAAAAAGAATATAACGAAAGCATCCTTACTTTAGAAACCTCAACTTTTGAATATTTATTAGAAAAATATAAATTAGTATCAAATAAAGAAGCTATACGCATTGCACATTACCCTAAAAAGATCAGTGAAATAAAGCATCTTAAAAGACGCGTTAAGTATGAGGAGTTACTAAAATATCAACTAAAACTACAACACAAACAGTTTAAGGATAAATTCGACGGTGGATCAATTATTCAATATAATCAGTTAATAATTAATAAGTTTATTGAATCACTTCCATTTAAAATGACAGTTTCTCAGTTGCAAGCAACCGAGGAAATACTTTTAAATATGAAATCTTCTCAGTCGATGAATAGACTTCTTCAAGGAGATGTTGGAAGTGGTAAAACAATTGTTTCGATTATCGCACTTTTATCTGCTAATACGGCTGGATTCCAGTCAGCTTTTATGGTCCCTACTGAACTTCTAGCTGAGCAACACTATCTTAAGGTGAAACAAGTTCTACCAAATTTGGATGTACGAATACTTACTTCTTCGATTAGTAAGGATGTACGGACACAAGTACTTCAAGAATTATCTGATGGTAACATTGATATCTTGATAGGAACACATGCGATATTTCAAGATGAAGTTAAATATAAAAAACTTGGATTAGTCATTACTGATGAGCAACATAGATTTGGTGTTGATCAAAGAAAAAAACTAAGAGAAAAAGGCTCATATCCAGATGTATTGAATAAGATGTCACAACCTATACCGAAAACCCTTGCAGTTACACTATTTGGAGATATGGATATCTCTTCTATTAAAGAATTACCCAAAGGAAGAAAAGAAATAAAAACCACACTTTTAGAGGAAAAAGAGTTTCCGAAGGTTATAAAATTTATAAATAAACAAATTGAGGGTTGTAGACAAGCTTATGTAGTCACAGCTTTGATAGAGGAATCAGAAAAAATAGACTTGAGAAATGCTTATGAAGTTTTTGAAAGACTGAAAGACTTAATTACCGGTAAAGTTGAATTGCTGCATGGAAAAATGAAAAGTACTCAAAAAGAAGAAATAATGAATAGATATAAAATTGGAGAGATCGATTGTTTAGTCTCTACTACAGTCATAGAAGTAGGAGTGGATATTCCAAACGCTTCAGTGATGGTTGTAGTGGATGCTGATAGATTTGGGTTAAGTCAACTTCACCAGCTAAGGGGAAGAATTGGGCGTGGGGATTATGAAAGCTATTGCTTCTTAATTTCTAATAACAAATCTGAAAAAGCTGTTTCTCGCCTTAAAACAATTGAAAAAATATCTGATGGATTTGAGTTAAGCGAAGCAGACTTGAAGCTAAGAGGACCTGGAGATTTCTTTGGAGTTAGGCAATCAGGATATCCTAAATTCATTTACGCTGATATGATTAAGGATATGAGAATTTTATTAATTGCTCGAGATGATGCGAAAAAAATAGTGTATAATATAGATGATGAATCTAATGAAATATTTAAGGATTATTTAGCAAATAATTCCAGCAAAATAGACTAGAAATAGAACTCTTGGAGGATACTATGATTAAAATAGCAGTGGATGCAATGGGCGGAGACTCTGCACCTGAGATAACCGTAATTGGTGCAATGAATGCCATAAAAAAATTCAAGGATATTGAACTAACTTTATATGGTAATAAATATGAAATTCATAAGTATTTAACGCACCAAGAAAGAATTAATGTAGTTCATACATTAGAGTCTATCCAAATGGATGAAAAAGAAGCAATAAAGAGAATGAGAAGAGACACTAAGTCTTCGATGGCAATGGCAATGTACTCTGTCAAGAATGGTGATAATGAAGCATTCGTTACAGCCGGACCAACGGGGCCATTTGTAGCAGGTGCTCATCTTATAATTAGAAGGATTAAAGGAATGAAACGTACCGCGCTTACGCCAATTTTCCCAACTGTAAAAGGACATTGTTTGTTTATGGATGTTGGAGCGAATATAGAACTTAAAGCTGAGCATTTACTTCAGTACGCTCAATCAGGGACTATATATTCAAGAGAGATATTAGGAGTTGAAAATCCTAAAGTAGCTCTTTTGAACAACGGAGAAGAAAAAGGAAAAGGAAGAGACTTAGAAAAAGACGCATATAAACTACTTGAAAGTTACCCGAATCTTAACTTTATAGGAAACTTAGAATCGAAGTTTTTGTTTAGTGGAGATGCTGATGTAATGGTTACTGATGGATTTACGGGTAATGCTGTAATGAAAGCAAGTGAAGGTGCTCTTAAAGCTTTCAGTTCTATTTTGAAACAAGAAATTAAACAGAGTTTTACTGCTAAAATGGGAGCTCTGATTATGAAAAAGAATCTTAAAAATGTAATTAAGAAATTTGACGCGGGCGAAGTGGGTGGCGCAATATTGTTGGGTGTAAAAGCTCCAGTAATAAAAGCTCACGGTTCTAGTGATTCCTACGCATTTACTAGTGCAATAGGGCAAGCCAGAAGTATAGTATCAAAAGAAGTTGTTAAGAAAATATCAAATGTATTAGAGAGCGAGTAAAGAGAACATGGATAATTTTAAATTGTTTCAAAAACAGCATAACATTAAATTCAAAAACGAAGATCTTTTGAAAAAAGCTTTTACACATTCCTCATATGCAAATGAGAATGGAGTAGAGTGCAACGAGAGATTAGAGTTCTTAGGAGATGCTGTACTTCAAATAGCAGTTTCTGAGTTCCTTTTTGAGAACTTCCCGAACGAGGACGAGGGATTTTTATCGAAGAAAAGAGCTAAGAATGTATGTGAATCAGCATTATGTGTTATAGCTAGGAAGATGCAACTAGGTGACTATTTGCTCCTTGGTAAAGGTGAGGAACAATCCAATGGTGATCAAAAATGTTCTACTTTGTCTAATACATTTGAAGCAGTTCTTGGTGCCATATATTTAGATAGAGGTTTCAACGAAATTTATAAAGTGTTAGATACATATCTGTTTACACAATTGCTAGATGATGACTTTGTAGAAGACAGAGACTATAAAAGTAATCTGCAAGAATTTGTTCAAGCAGATTCAAATAGAGCTATCCATTATAAAGTAACTAGTGAAACAGGACCATCACACCAAAAAACATTTGAAATCACAGTTTACATGGATGAAATAAAGATGGGTATAGGAACTGGTAGAACAAAAAAAGAAGCAGAGCAAAACTCCGCTAAAGAAGCTTTAAATAAACTTGCAAGTAAATAAAATTTACCCTTAGTTGATATTTTGCATATTAATAACTAAGGGTTTTTAAAACCTCAGTTTTTAAAATGGAGGTGGAAAACGATAATATTAAATTGTCGTAATCAATGAAGAATGTAATTATAATAGGAATTTCGGGAAGAATGGGGAAGTATGTTCATACCATTCTTGATGGTAAACAAGGATACAATGTTGTTGCTGGGATAGATAGAAATAGTGAATTTTGTAGAGTAGGTACTTATTCAAATATAAAACAAATCTTGAATGGCGATATAGACTTGGTGATTGATTGTTCTAACAGAACAAAAAAAGATAAAATAATTTCAGCAATCAAAAAAGGTGTTCCTGTCTTGTCAGGAACAACCGGTTATAGCGAAGATGAGAAGAATGAACTAATTAGCATTGCTAAAGAAAACAATACTAGTCTCATGCTAGTGTCTAACTTTGCTTACGGAGCCAGCGTTATGTACAAAATTTTAAAAGAATTGGCAAATGAGTTTGAAACAAAAGATATTTTAGAAGTACATCATGTTAAAAAAAAGGATAAACCAAGTGGTACTGCTAAAGAGTATGCAAAAATAATGAATGTTGACATTGCTAAAGTCCAAAGTATTAGACTAAATGATGTGATTGCTTCTCATGAAGCTATCTTTGATAGTCCTGGTGAAAAACTAATCATAAGACATGAGATATATCATAGAGATGCATTTCTTAAGGGAATGAATAAATCTCTTGATGTTATTCTGAACAAGAAAATTTGGGTTAGTGGTTTAGAACAATATAATAAAATATAAATGATTTGAAAACGTTGTGATAATTTGCTATAATTTCGCTACGAGGAGGAGATATATATGGGCTCGGATTACGGATTACTAGATATCAAACATTTAAAGGTTGAAAGATTATTGCTTAGTAATTACCTAAGATTAAGCATTGATGAAGTCGATGTAATAATATTATTGCTACTAGTAGAAATTGCTAATCAAGGAAGCAACTTTTTAGCCATTTCTGAACTGTCTAGAAAAACAACTCTCTCAATCGATGATTTAGCGAATAAAGTAGATTTATTAGTTACTAGAGGATTTATTCAGTTAGACATTTATATTAATAAAGCTGGTGAAGAGGAAACTAAGTTTTCTATTATGCCAACTATTAGCAAAATTTACGAATTATATCAAGATGATGAGATAAATGTAATGAAACAAAATAACAATGATATTTCTAAAATTATTAGAATGATAGAAGATGAGTTCAAGAGAGTCTTGTCGTCGAAAGAGTTAGAGATTATCAAGAGTTGGGATTACAATTATGAGGAAGTTAAAACTGCGTTATTGGAAACACTGAAACAAAAGAAATTACGAGTTGAGTACTTGAATAAAATATTAGAAAACAATAATGTAAAAATAGAAAAGAATACTTCTTACTACGATAGTTTTATGCCTAATGAATAGAGTTATTAATGAAATAGAGCGCATGTTCCCAAATGCTAAATGCGAATTAAATCATAGTAATGAGTTCGAGTTAGTTATTGCTGTGATGCTTTCTGCTCAAACAACTGATGCAGCTGTAAACAAACTTACAAAAGATTTATTTAAAAAATACCTAGAACCGACTGACTATCTAATGGTAAGTGATAACGAATTAGAAAGTGATCTTAGAAGAATTGGATTACATCGAAGAAAAGCCGCAAGTATTAAAGCTGCAAGTAAGATGATTTTCAATGATTATAATGGAGTCGTTCCAAACACTAGACAAGAACTAATGAAATTACCAGGTGTAGGTAGAAAAACGGCTAATGTTGTACTAGGTGTTGCATTCGACATTCCTGCGATACCAGTGGATACACATGTAGAACGTGTCAGCAAAAGATTAGGACTTGCAGAACAGGACGACAATGTACTCGTAGTTGAAAAGAAACTTATGGGACGTATTCCTAAATCAAAATGGAACAAATTACACCACCAAATGATTTTTTTTGGAAGATATCATTGTTTAGCTAGGAAACCCCATTGCGAAGTATGTAAATTATTAGAATATTGCAATTATATAAGTGAAAAGTGATTACATTGAGTAATCTCTTTTTTTTATTAATAATATTTGAATCTCCATCTATATATAATTTAGAGGGTGACTTATGAAAATTAAGATATTTGATTTTGAGCATGATGAGGATTTAGAAGAGGCTGTGAATACTTTTGTTAATAACAAGAAAGTCATAGATATTAAGTATCAAATTGCACTTATGTATGATGGCAGAGAACAAGTTTTTTCTTATAGTGC
>CAJYBF010000066.1 GCA_913064935.1 uncultured Mollicutes bacterium | reverse complement strand
GACTAAAGTAAATAATTATCAACAAAACACTCACTTAAATGATGAGCGTTTTGTAGTTTGATTAGTTTATGTAAAAATAATTATATAATTTTAGTATTTACTATTGAATTTTGTTAGCAGGTTTTTACGCTAAAAAAAAGGGGAACAATATGCTCCCCTCCCGTAGATGTTTATGTAATTTACTCTTCTTCTTTTTTAATTTTTGAAATGACAACTTTTATCATTGCATCATCAATTTTAAAGATTTCAACGTTCTTACCTTCAGTATCGTAAGAATTTACAAAATCCCTAACTTCTTTAGGTGTTAAGAACACCTTAGTTTCTAGATTTTCTTGATTTATTTTAATTGTTCTTTTGATTTTTTTGCGTTTTCCTTTATGTTGCATTTCGCCACCGTGAAATTTTTTATGTAATCCTTCTACATTCGACTCTAGTTCTTCGACGTGTTTGATTTCTTTCTCAACAAACTTTTTATCTTTATCGTCCATTCTCTCACTCCCTCTCACATCTACAGTAATATCTTAATAGTTCTTTGATGTTTTTGCAAGTTATTAACGTGTTATAATACAATAAAGTTTTCAAGGAGGTAATATGAAAATTCACAGTTCAGTATTCGTTGCCGACGGAGCTAAAATCGTTGGTAATGTAAAAATAGGGAAAAACTCAAGTGTATGGTTCAATGCAGTCATTAGATCGGATATGAATTCTGTTGTAATAGGAGAAGGGACGAACATCCAGGATCTATGTTGTATTCATGACAGTGTAGAATTTCCTACTATTATAGGTAATAACGTAACTGTTGGACATTCAGCGATTATTCACTCCGCAGTTGTTGAGGATAATGCGCTGATTGGGATGGGAGCAATCATCCTAGACGGTGCTAAGGTTCAAGAAGGTGCACTTGTAGGTGCAGGGACAGTTGTACCACCAGGCAAAGTTGTACCTAAAAGACATTTAGCAATTGGTAATCCTATGAGAATTTTGAAAGAGTTATCAGAAGCGGAAATAAAGTCTATCTCAACGAACAAGGAACATTACATTAAGTTAAGTCAGGAATATAAAGGCTAGAAAATTGACACATATACAGTAAGTTACATATTTTACTGTATATATTACATAGAATTATTAGGCAATTATTATGTATAATTGAAGAGGGGGATTAAAAAATGAAGAAGAGTATCTTAGTATTACTTGTATTAAGTGTTTTACTGATTACTGGTTGTGGCAGTGTAGATTCTGATGTTGCATATGAGACAGTAATTGAATATGTCGATGTGCCAGGCGATGCGGTATACGTAGAAGTTCCAGGAGAAAACATATATAACGATGTTTCTGGAAGTGATAATTATGGTGAAGGCGATTCTCCAGATGTGTCATCAACTCCACCACTAGATAACCGAAAAATAATATATACAGCAAATCTTACACTCGAATCAGAAACACCTGACGATGTTTATAACACAGTTCTTAGTAAATTATCAATATATGAGGGCTATGTAGAAAATGAAACATTAACAGAAACTAGATATACGATGAAGATTAGAGTAAAATCATATAACCTTACAAATTTAGTAAACTCAATTAAGACAGAAGGCGAACTAATTAGTTATTCAAAAAGTTCCGACGACATCACTAGTTCATATTCTACTTTTGAAGCAAGAAAAGAAGCATTAGAAACGCAACACATTAGAATTTTGGAATTAATCGAAATAGCCGATACTTTGGAAAGCATTGTGGATTTAGAAGAAGTACGAGTTGATATTGAGTCCGAACTGAATTACATTGGAATTCAGATGACTAACTATGACTCATTAGTTGAATACAGTACAGTGAACCTAACTATTAACAAAGCAAAGGTCCTTGAAGCATCAGAACTTCCGAAATCATCTCAACCGAACATAAATTTGATTGACAAAGGAACTGATTCAATAACTATTAGAGTATTCAATCATAGTGAGAATGATACTGTTGTTTATGTTAATATGAAAATAGAAAACAAGATGGTATTACAATTTGAGGAAGCCGTTCTTGGTGATGGGTATGTTACACTAACTGCTGGTGGTTTGGATTCAGACCAAAGCTATGACCTTGAAGCCTATTCATTAGAAGAGGAACACAACTTTTCAGTAAAAGACAAGATGTTCGTTACGACAGACAAAACATTCTTTAATAAAACAAGTGATATGTTTGTTGGAACAATGAATTCTTTAGTTCTTGTGTTTGAATTTATCGTTCTGGGATTAATAGCGATATTACCATACGCTGTAGTGATAGGCGTAGTATTTGTTCCTATAAGAATTATCTATAAGAAATCAAAAAAATAAACAAAATAGAAAATGTCCACTGAATAATATTCAGTGGACATTATTTTATTTAATCCTATACTTCTCTATTCCATTTGTAATAAGGTCGTTGCCGTATACATCATAAGTAACAAACACTGGAAAATCTTGCACTATTAATTCTCGTATTGCCTCGCTTTGTAGTTCTTCAAAGGCTATAAGTTTGGATTCCTTAACAAATTTGCTTAAGTAAGCAGCTGTTCCTCCCATTGCTTGAAAATAAACTGCTTTATGTGTTATCAGTTGGTCTTTTGCCTTCTAACTACGTGCACCTTTTCCGATAGATCCCGTTAATCCAAGTTCTAACAAAGGATTAAGAAATGGGTCCATCCTATAACTCGTCGTTGGTCCACAAGAACCAATTGGTTCATTTGGTTTAGCTGGTGTAGGTCCTACATAATAGATTATTGAATCCTTAATTGGAATTGGAAGCTCTTGATTATTGTTAATCATATCTACTAACTTTTTATGAGCAGCGTCTCTTGCTGTATATATCTTACCAGTGATATATACTAAGTCTCCTGCTTTTAGAGATTTTAACTTGTCCTTAGTTAACGGTGTATTTATTTTCATAACAGGATACTCTTATGTCTTGCTGAATGACACTGCAAATTAACTGCAACTGGTAATGCAGCTATGTGACATGGATAAGTATTTACTTTTACTGCTAGTGCGGTGGTAGTACCACCAAATCCCATAGGTCCTATGCCAAGTTTATTTATTTCTTCTAATAATTCTAACTCTAAATTTTTGTTTATTTCAATACTTGATGAATCATCAATATCGCGCATTAATGACTCTTTAGCTAAAATCGCCGATTTTTCAAAGTTACCACCGATTCCAACTCCCACTATTATAGGAGGGCATGTTTTACCTCCTGCTAAAGTCACAGTTTCTAAAACAAAATCCTTTACTCCTTGATAACCTTCGGCTGGAGTAAGCATTTTAAGTCGACTCATATTCTCGCTTCCGCCACCCTTTGGGGCAACGGTGATCTTTATTGAATCATTCAAAGTAACTTTTGTATGAATTATTGCAGGAGTATTGTCTCCTTGATTTTCTCTAGTTAAGGGATGCTTAAGTGTAGAATTTCTAAGATAGCCTTCTTTGTAAGCTTGTCTTATACCTTCATTCACCGCTTCATATATATCAAAGTCCATCTGAACCTTCCCAATTTCTAGGAATACAACAACTATTCCAGTATCTTGGCACATCGGTTTTTGTTCTTTCTTAGCAATTTCAGCATTATCCTCAATCTGTGTAAGAATTTCTATACCCATAGGGTTTTGTTCCTTAGATTTAAAGTGCTTAATTCTACTAAGTACATCGTTACCCAAAACAAAATTAGAATCTAAGCATAAATTCTTAACAGTAGCTATTATTGTTTGTTTTTCTATTATACGCATAATTATCACCCACTTTATTATAATCTTCTTGTTGCAAAATTAAAAGATAAACATATTATAATATGAAAAAAAATATAATGTTTTGTAAAGGATTGTGATTATTTGAAGTATATAAGGATAATTGGTGGAAACCATTTGTCTGGTGATGTAATAATCGATGGTGCCAAAAACAGTGCTTTACCAAATATCGTCGCATCTCTTTTATGTGATGAATGTGTATTAAGTAATATCCCTAATATAAGTGATGTGTCGAAATTGTTAGAGATACTAAAAAGCATTGGTTGTGAGTATAAATATGAATCTGAAAAACTCATTATAAACTCTGAGGGACTAAACAGAAATGTTTTAGATAACTCATTGATTGGAGATATCAGAGGTTCATACTATCTTATGGGAGCGCTAGTGAATAGATTCGATGCTATTGTAATTAGTTATCCAGGAGGTTGTAATCTCGGCAGTAGGCCAATAGATTATCACCTTGATGGGTTCAAGAAGTTAGGAATCAAAGTAGAAGAAGACAATGACAGAATAGTAATAACAAAAAAAGATGTCATTGTAGGGAAGATAACTCTTCCTAAACCTTCGGTAGGAGCTACGATAAATCTTATCTTAGCAAGCGTTCGATGCGTTGGAGAAACATTTATTGAAAATGCCTCTATTGAACCAGAAGTCCAAGATGTTATTCAGTTTTTAAACAAGATGGGTGCGAACATTAGCTTAACTAGTGAAAGAGTAGTCTCGATAAAAGGGGTAAACAAACTAAACAATGTAGAATACAAAATAAAGGCTGACCGAATTGAAGCTGGGACTTACGCTCTTATTGGTGCACTTTTTGGAAGTGTAAACATATTTAATGTAGACATTGGTGATTTAAAAAGCACGGTGGATGTATTAAGCGACTTAGGTTGTGATGTCTCTTATAATAACGGAGTTCTCGAGGTTAGGAGAAATAAATTAAAAAGAATTAATATTGTAACAGATGTTTTTCCTGGATTTCCAACAGATCTCCAACAGCCTTTCACTGTAGCTTTAACAAGATGCGGTGGAACAGTAACAGACAACGTATTCGACAACAGATTCAGTAATTGTAAAGAGATAAATAAAATGAATGGACATATTAATGTATGCGGAAATGTTATTCAGGTTTATCCAACAAAACTAATTGGAGAGATGGTCACCGCTAAAGATTTAAGGGGTGGAATGTCCTTAGTATTAGCAGGACTAATAGCTGAAGGTGAGACCGTTGTGGAAGATGTAGAGATTATCGAAAGAGGATACACTAATTTTGTAAAAAAACTAATTAAATTAGGCGCAAAGATTATTTAATCATCACACGAAGCCCTCTTCCATAGCGAAGAGGGATTTTTTTTGTATTATTATTCCTCGAAATAAACTATAATGAAGTATAAGGGGTGGTTTTATGAATCAAAAAGAAAGAGCACTTTCTGTATTAGTCGGAAATTGGGGACCCGCAATTATTGCCTTATTTATTCCGACAATAATAGCCGGATTAATAACAACAATACTACCAGCTATGGCATTTTTAGGTGTTTTACTTTGGCCAATCAATATAGGAATTACGGTTTTCTATATGAACTTGAGAAACTCAGAGGCCGAAATCGGAAACGTATTTACTTATTATACTGATTTAAAAGAAAAATTCGGGGCTGCGATGCTTCTATATTTTATTAAAGGGTTGTTAATCCTTCTATGGACTCTGTTATTGATTGTGCCAGGGATAATCAAAGCATTTTCATATGCTTTGAGTGACTATATAGTTGTAGACGACGATTTTAAATTAGAAGGCATGGAAGTTTTGGAACTTAGTGAAAGAATGATGAAGGGTAGAAAAATGGATTTATTCTTTTTAGGATTATCAGTTATAGGTTGGATTTTACTTGGAGGTATTACTTTTGGAATAGTGTTTTTATACACAGGACCATATATGAAAGCTACTATCACAGAATTCTATTACGACACAAAGGCTGAGTATTTAGGTAGAGTATCGAATGAAAAATGCCAAAAATTGAACCACCATGCCACTCGCTTTCATGATGTCCACAATTCCAAAATAGAGCGGGAATTGAATCAGAACGCCACTGGCTCCCTTGATGGCATTTTCAACCGCATCCCCGAAGGCTTTGACGTTCGCATGAGCAAATAAGCAGAGGCCGAGTAGCAGCAGATTGATGTTGTTTGGGTTGAAAAAGTGTAAAAATCCCACCTTCCAAACCATTTGATGGATTGCGTAGCACAAAATGAGGAAGCCGCTTGATTTGGAGAAATATCAAGATCGATCCAAGCGCTCCGCACCTATTAAATCTGTATTTGGCTACGTTTCAAAGCAGTGGGCACAAAAGTCTAGACTCGCAGCAGCCGTTCGCGACACCAGATAAAACAGAACTGCCGG
>CAJYBF010000065.1 GCA_913064935.1 uncultured Mollicutes bacterium | reverse complement strand
ACATTTAACTGGTAAACCAGTTGCGTTAGGTGGATCACTTGGTAGAACTGAAGCTACAGGTTATGGTGTTGCTTATATGGTTAGAAAAGCAGCTGCTAAAATCAATATGGACATTAATGGTAGTACAACAGTAGTTCAAGGATTCGGTAACGTTGGTAGCTATGCAGCAGAAATGATGCAAAGTTGGGGTTCTAAAGTAATCGCAGTTTCTGATGTATACGGAAGCATTTATTCTAAAGAAGGAATAGATATTCCTGAATTAATGGAATTTGTAGCTAAAGGAAATAAAGTAACTGATTTTCCTGGTGTAGAAGTTAAAGATAGAGATGCTGTATTCGGAACTAAATGTGATGTATTCTTACCATGTGCATTAGAAAATTCAATTACTAAAAACAATGTACATTTAATAGATTGTAAAATTATCTCTGAGGGGGCTAATGGACCTACAACACCTGAAGCAGATCAAGTTTTATTAAGTAAAGGTATATTCGTAGTTCCGGATGTATTAGCTAATGCAGGTGGGGTTACAGTGTCATACTTCGAATGGAGTCAAAACTTATATGGTCATTATTGGACTAAAGAGACTGTACTTGAAGAAGAAGAACAAATTATGATTAAAGCCTTTGACGAAATCATTGCTTTAATGGAAAAAGAAAACATTAAAGATATGAGACAAGCAGCATTTATGCATTCAATCAAAAAAATTGCTGCGGTAATGAAATTAAGAGGATGGTACTAGAAAAATTTCAGGGAGAAATATTGGTTTCTTCCTTTTTTTCTTTTCAAAAAGAAAGCGATTTCATTGAGTTTAAAATAATATAGTGTTATAGTAATAATGGTTACAGAAAGATTAATATAAATCTTGATAGGATTAGGAGAAAACAATGGGAAATATAGGCTTTGAATACGTAAAAACACCATTTAGGTTTATTGCTAAATGGAAAGATGGTGAATGGGATAAGGGTATCTTAACTGAAGACAATGTTTTACATATAAACGAATCTTCACCAGCACTCCACTACGGACAACAGTGTTTTGAAGGATTAAAGGCTTTTCCAACGAAAGATGGTAAAATACAGTTTTTTAGAGTTGAGAAAAATGCAAGAAGAATGCAAGACAGTTGTGAGAGATTATTAATGCCACAAGTACCTGAAGAGATGTTTATAGATGCATGTCGTCAAGTAGTACTTGCTAATAAAGACCTAGTTCCGAAATATGGAAATCGTGAAACTTTTTACTTAAGACCGTTTGTAATAGGTGTTGGAGAAAACATTGGGGTTAAGTCTGCTAAGGAATTTATGTTTATAGTTTTTGGAATACCTGTAGGAAGTTACTTCGCAGATGAACTTACGCCTGTTTCTTTTAAAACTACAGAATATGATAGAGATGCACCAAATGGATTAGGAAATGTTAAAGCTGGTGGTAATTATGCAGCGAGTTTCTTACCTAAAAAAGAGGTTAAAGAATTTGGATACGCTGAATGTATCTATTTAGATCCAACTACTCATACAAAAATAGAAGAAGTAGGCGCTGCGAATTTCTTTGGAATCACTCATGACAACAAATTTGTGACTCCTACATCGCACTCAATACTACCAAGTATCACTAAATATTCTCTACTATACCTTGCTGAACACAATTTGGGACTTGAAGTTGAACAAAGAGATTGCTTAATTGATAATCTAAAAGAGTTCAAAGAAGCTGGTGCCTGTGGTACAGCCGCTGTTATAACTCCAATAAAATCGATATCTCACTATAACAATGAACATGTATTTGATAGTGGTGATGGAGTTGGGGAATATACAAGGAAATTGTATGATGTTTTGATTGGTATTCAATACGGGGATATAGAAGCTCCTAAGGGTTGGATATCTATTGTAAGTGAATAGACTCAAGTATAAAAGCTTGAGTTTTTTTTTTGCTTTTTCCTCCCAAAGAACCAAGTAAGTAACTTATGTGACAATTGGTAAAAATTAATCATGAGAATTATGTTGAAATATACAAATGAGAAGAGTATAATAAATCGTTAGGTAAGTTCGGGGGTATGTATACGAACTACTGATAAAAAGTTGAAAGTAAGAGGTATAAAAATGAGTTTATTATTAAGCACTGCTACAGAGAGTGGAGGGAACCTATACGTTACATTATTAAGTTTAGGTTTAGTTATTATTATTGGTATGTACGCAGGGAAGTTATTCGAAAAATTTAAGATTCCTCATATAACGGGATATTTAGTTGCTGGGATTCTTATCGGTCCGAGTGTATTTGGTATAGTATCACATGAAAGTATGACAGGATTAAGCATTGTAGTAAACATTGCGTTAGGGTTTATTGCTTACGGAATTGGATCTGAGATTATCTTCAGAAACCTTAAAGAAACAGGAATTCAAGTAGTTATTATTACTTTATTACAAGCGCTGTTTGCTGTAATATTCGTATTAGTAGCTGTATGGGTTGTAGGAGCTCCATTATGGTTAGCTCTAATATTAGGAGCGATAGCTACTGCTACAGCTCCAGGACCGATTATGGCTTTAACTAAGAAATATAAAGCTAAAGGGCCTGTTACAAGTACAATGTTGCCTTTAGTAGGATTAGATGATGCAATAGGTATTGTTGTATTTGGAGTATTATTATCTATTGGTGCATCTATGTATACAGGTGGAGACAGTAGTTTTATAGAATTAATTAAAGCTCCATTAATGGAAATCTTATTATCACTTGTTGTTGGTATTTCGATTGGACTATTAGTTAAGTTAGCTCTTAAACTTCAGAAAAATCCAAACAATGAATATATATTGGTAGTGTCAGTTGTAGCAATTATTATGTCTGTGGCTCTTGCTCAAGTAGGAGTATTCGGACAACATTTATCAATCATTTTAACACCAATGATTGCAGGGATGACATTTGCAAATACAGTTAAGGATTCACAATTACATAAAACTGTTGGTGTAATTGATTCATTTAGCCCAGTTATCTTAATTGCATTCTTTACATTAGCTGGATCTCATTTAGATTTATCTGTCTTAACTAACTTGAACGGAGGAACAGGTGACATCGGTGTAAGCGTAGCTGTATTAACTGTTCTTTATATAGTTGCTCGTATCATTGGTAAAATGTCTGGTGCATGGTTTGGTGCAGTAGTTACTAAAGCCCATCCAAACGTTCGTAAGTGGTTAGGTATAACATTGTTGCCACAAGCAGGGGTTGCGATAGGTATGGCGAATGCGGCAAATTCAACACTTCAAGGTGAAGCTGGAACAACAATTATGACAATTGTTTTAGCAGCTACAGTGGTATATGAATTATTCGGTCCCTTCGGAGTTAAAATAGCTCTTCAAAAATCAGGAGAGATTGACGAAAGTACATTATAATCAAGAAGAGCCAGCGAAATTAGTTGGTTCTTCTCTTTTGACAGAATAGACAAAGTATGACAAATATTATATAATCATCTGATGAACAACTTGGAGGTACGATATGGAGAATCAATATGAAGAAATTAGTCTTAAAGAATTATTTGAAGTATTATGGAATGGTAAAATAATAATTGCATTATTCACATTTGCATTTTTAGTTGTTGGACTTTTATTTACCATTTTGGTAATGGATGAGCAATATGAAGCTACTTCTACTATTTCTGTAAATAGTATATATTTTGAACCAAGCGATAAAAATTTTTACCCTACATATAACGCAGTTTCAGCGATCGAAACTTTATCTTCGACAAAGTTCGCTAATGAAGTTATTACTAATTTAGAACTAGTAAATTCTGAAGGGGAATTAATTTCAGCGAATAGTTATTTTAATTCTTTAAATATAGGTTTAGATGAAGATGGATTAATTAGAGTTACTGCTACAGCAAACACTAAAGAAAAAGCTAATTTGTTAGCTACAGGAATTATTAATGAGTTTGATAATTTTGTAAGGAATACTATCCAAGATACTGGGACACAAATATACAGTAATTTGATTTTAGCATTAGGACAAGAAGAACAACATCTTAAACAAGCACAAAATGATTATGTTGAATATATAACAAACAATGAAAACATTCATGTTTTGAAGAGTGAAAGAGATCAAGTACTAAATACATTAAAGTCTTACAACAATCAGTTGATTACCTTAATACCAAGTATAGAGATAAATTTCACTACTTTGGCTACATTAAGTGAAAATTTTGATTTAGATCAAATTATAACATCTGAAATAGCTGCCGTAATAACTACTGGTGTCTATAGTGGCGAATCTCTTTCAGTCGGAGTAGATACGCCTGACGAATTAATAGCTATTAAAGCCTCAGAAATGGTTACTACATTAACAATTCAGTTAAGCCAATTATCTGTTTATCAAGATCAAGTAGTGATTCTGACTGAACGGTTACTATCAATCGAAGAAGTAGTAATTGAGCTTGAAGCTAATTATGAATCAATCACATTTGATTTAGCAATTGCTGAAAGGGATTACTCAGCTATGCTATTAAGGGTAGAGGATGCATTTAGAGTTCTTGACTGGGACCGAGAAGAAAGAATAATTCTATATAGCGATACTTTGTTAGCTGATGCAAAAGTGGGTCCAAGCAAAACGATAAACGGTGCGATTTCAATAGTTCTTGGTGGATTTAGTGGAGTAGTGTTTGTATTCATTAAAAAATATTGGATGGAATAAAACATAGAGAATGGATTTTTCCATTCTTTTTTTATAAATCGATTCTTTTTAGTTTATAATTAAATATATTGTACAATCAAATAATATAATTATGAGGGTGAGATTATGGAAGAAATCAAATTGATCATTTTAGCAATAATTCAAGGGATAACAGAGCCATTACCTATTTCTTCAAGTGGACATATGGTTTTATTTGAAGAGTTATTGTCGCTAGAACTACCTGGACTTTATTTTGAAACGCTAGTAAACTTTGGGTCTTTGTTCGCCATTATTCTTTTCTATTGGAAAGATCTAAAAGAGTTGATCTCTAAAAGTTTTGTTTATCTTGTAAAAGGAAAAGAAGGAATAGAAGAGTTTAAGTACATAATGCTAGTTGGTTTAGCTACTATTCCTGCAGGTTTGTTCGGATTTCTTTTCTCTGGTGTAATAGAAAATTACTTTAAGAATATATTAAGCGTTTCAGTGTTTTTAATACTTACAGGCGTAATGCTATTAAGCGTGGAACGAGTAAAGATCAAAAAGAAGGAAAAAGTTACTTTGTTTGATTCAATTCTTATAGGATTGGCACAAATTGTTGCTTTAATTCCCGGCGTATCTAGATCAGGGGTAACTACAGTTACTGGATTATCAAGGGGACTTCAAATAGAAGATGCTCTAAAGTTTTCTTTTATGATGTATATTCCTATCAGTTTTTTATCGGGTATTTATGGTATCTATAATCTAAATGAAAATGAGTGATTTAATTTTGTTTTAGTAATTTGCTTCATTGTCGCAATGGTAACTACTTATCTTTCTATTAAGTGGTTAATTAGAATAGTTAAGAATTCGAAACTACTCTATTTTGCAACATATTGTTTTGATGTTGGTTTCAGTGTCTTAACTTATATAGTGATAGGCTAGTGGGGGATAATATGAAAAATTGGTTAATAAGTGTACGAGAGCATTTGCATAAGTATCCTGAAACAGGATACAAGGAATTTAAGACGCAAGAAATATTAATGGGTTACCTTGATGAATTGGGATTAACTTATAAGAAAATAAAGACAGGCTTAGTTGTTGATTTAGGTACAGGTGATAAGACGGTTTTAGTAAGAGCTGATATTGACGGACTACCAATACTTGAAAAAAATGATGTTCCTTACAAATCAACTAATAACAATATGCATGCTTGTGGACATGATGCGCATGTGTCCATGGGATTAACCGTCGCAAAATTATTAATTAAAAATAAAAATCAAATGCACGGTTCAGTAAAATTAGTTTTTCAACCAGCAGAAGAAGGCCTAGGTGGAGCTGAAAAAATGATAGAGGATGGGGTATTGGAAAATCCAAAACCAGACTATTCACTTTCAATCCATGTTTGGAATATTATGGAAGTTGGAAAATTTGGTATTACTAGCGGCCCGGCAATGGCAGCTTCAAGCACTTTGAGGATTACTGTATCTGGTAAAGGTGCTCATGGAGCCCAGCCGCATATGAGCAGGGACCCAGTTTTAGCATCAGCTC
>CAJYBF010000064.1 GCA_913064935.1 uncultured Mollicutes bacterium | reverse complement strand
ACGAGCCACGGATGGCGAGGTCAGCTTTTTAAACAGGACGTTTAATTAGCTGACGGAATATTACTCTATACCACTTCTGCGGAAACTCTTTGTTTGTTTTTGGAGGTGGATAGTCATATTTAAAATTCGCACAACATATAGGAGAAGGATAAATAGTGATTAAAGATTATGAAGATTTTAAAGATGCCGTAGCAGACATCAAACATGAGCTAGGCTTAGTGTGAAAGTAAGTTACAGTCTTAATAGTATTAAGTCTTATATCTCTACAACTCCAGAAGTGATTCCTGGTATTGTGCTTAGTGATTCTCAAAAAGATGAACTGTATAATCAAATCACTACTGATTTAGGTAATAAAGAAAATGCATTCGTGCAGGCTCAAAAAGCTGATCCAATTGGATCTAGAATTAAATTAGAAGCTTTGTTTTATCTAACTGGTGGTCTAAAAGACTTTAGTGTTTTCGGAACGAGAGCAGAGAGTAAGATCACTAATAATATAGAAAATTTATTAAGAGGTGCTAATTTTACTGAAGAAGGAAAGGTTGATACAAATGTATCAGACGAGAATTCTAATTTCAAATTATCGGATCTTAAGGATTTAGAAATAGAATAAATAAAAACAACTTTTTAAAACAATTAAATTATGCAATTAGGTAGGTTCCAAGTAACTGACGCAAAAGCCTTTGCTGGTATGATTAATCCTGAGAACACATTAGGTGCTATCTGGAAGACATCTCCAACAAAGATTAATGATGCTATGATCAAATTGTTAGCAATTAACAGAGGTAAGTCTTTGGAAAATATGTTAGCTAGATTTGATACTAAGCAGGTAGATAACGATAATGAGTTCTATTGGGAGCTTATTGGTAGTTCTCGTAGAAATATTCCTTTAGTGGAAGCTTCTTTTAAAGGTGCAACTGTTACTGCAAGTGACAATAACATCGGTGAAGGTGGTCAAGAATTCCAATTAACATTTGATGAGCAATGGTTCTTCAAAGGTGAAATTGTAGTAGGTGAAAAGAATGAGGTGTATCCAATTAGAATTTTAGATGATGGTTTCCCATCAGGATCTCAATGGGTTCATACTTGTGAAATCGCAGGTTCAGATAGATCAGGTATTCCTGGTTCTGAATTAGTAGCTGGTAAAAGATTTACTGAGGAGTTTGCTCCAGTAGGTAAAGGTTTATCAAGAGAAGTTGGTGGTGTTCGTAGAGTAACTCCAGTTTCTATGAGAGGTGAGTTGACTACTATTCGTATCGACCATAAACTTCCAGGTGATGCTACAAACAAGCAAGTTGTAATGGGTATTCCTGTTGTTGACAAAGCTGGTAACAAGAAAGTATTTGGTGCATTAGCATTATATGAGGATTGGTTAGTAGAGCAAGAATTTTCTCTTTACAAAAACAAATTCCTTATGTACGGTAAAACTAACAGAACTTCTGATGGTCAATACCATAACAAAGATGTATCTGGTCGTAGTATCAAGATAGGTTCTGGTATCCGTGAACAAATGGAACAATCTAATACTTATTTCTACAATGAGTTCTCTATTGAGCTTTTAGAAGAGATTTTATTCGGATTATCTGAAGGTAAATTAGGTTTCAACCAACGTGTGTTCATCTTACGTACTGGTGAAAGAGGAGCTGCTGAGTTCCATAAAGCTGTATTAAAGACAACTTCTGGTTGGGCTGCCAATATGAGTACTCCTGGTACTAATCCAGCAACAGTTAAGAATACAAATTCTGAATTACATAGTAATGCTATGAGTGCAGGATTCCAATTCGTAGAGTACATGGCACCAAATGGTGTAACAGTGAAATTGGAAGTAGATGATTTCTACGATGATAAGATCCGTAACACAATCAAGATCCCTGGATCTAGTGGAGAGACTGAATCTTATAGATTCGATATATTCTACATCGGATCACCAGAAGATCCAAATATCAAAAAAGTACAGGTTAAAGGTGCTGAGGAAATTAGAGGTTACCAATGGGGTTTCAGAAATCCATTTACAGGAGCTGTAAATAACGGAAACATGGGAACTTTAGAAGATTCTGGAACAATTACTAAATGGTGCCAATTAGGTGTTGTAGTATATGATCCATCAAGAACTGCTTCAATTATCCCTTACGTTTTAGCGTAGAGTAATATAAGTAATAATTGCCCTTGTTTGTTCGACGAGGGCAATTTTTCAAGAATAACAGTAATTACTACGCTACCCATAAGAACAGCGTCCCAGAGTAATTCTTATTAAGGTTTTGATGATTGCACCCGAAGCTAATCATCACACATAAGGAAGGAAGAATCATTTAAATAGTTTAAAAATGTCAAAGACAGAAGATAAAAAGAAAGTAGTACGTACTGATTTCTTAGAAGACAAGATTGTATCAGTAAAATTCATACCAAACGAAACGAATGGTATTAAAGATCCTAAGCATGTTGCTTATGGAAGTTTGTTAAATGGAGCTGAAGTAGCAATACCAGCACCAACAATGGACAATGGTAAGATGAAGAATCTTCTTACTAATATAGAGAAAGAAGGATTAGAAAGTATCCTTAAAGGAGTTGATTTAAGTATCTACGGAACATTCTGGAAAGAAGGTGGTGGAGCTTATGATATGGGAATCCTTCCAATTTATTTGGGGAAGGATGAAATGAGATTGGATAAATCAGATCCTTATGATTACATTAAGATTAAAGTATTAATGGCTTGTCCAGTCGTAGCTAATAGTCACGATGAGATTAAGCATAGAGCAACTAACAGATGGGTGTTAACATCTGCATCTGAACAGATGGCTCAAGAAATTAATAAGGTTGGAAATAAAGTACAAGCGTACAAGTTGTATGTTAAGTATGAAGATGATAAAGAAGTATTAAGATATGCTTTAAGAAATCTTGGTAGAAATACTAATAGATCTCATAAGCTTGATTTCTTACAATCTGAATTACATAAGGAACTTGAAAAGAATCCAAGTTTACTTTGTTCTATTATGGGTGATGAGTATTTAAAATCTAAAGTATTATTAGAAACTTGTTATGAATTTGGAGCTGTAAATAAAGTGGATAAGAAATTCTATACTTTAGATGATGAGCCAATTTCTGATGGAGATGCTCCATTTATTCAAGTTGCTGCTGAATACTTATCTAGTAATTTAGGTCAAGAAATGAGATTAGCACTTGAAGCAAAGCTTAAAAATAATTTAAAGTAGGATAATGACTGCATTAGAAATAAAAGAAGAATTTAATTTAAGATATAATAATGCTCTGGAAGGAGCACCTGGATTAGATACTTTTGAAATTAGTTCTTACCTTACAGTTGCTCAAGAGCAATTAGTTAAGAATTATTATGATGCAACAAAAGATCCTTCTATTTCATTTGAGCTCCAAGAGAAAGCTCGTAGAGTACTAAATGAATTAGTAAAAGATGAAAAGATAACCTCACAAGTAACCTCTACCAGAGGTCTTGTGAGTGATTCTAAGTTTTATGAGTTAAGTAATCAAGCTATGTATATAGTTCTGGAGACAGCAACTATAAGTAGTACTAATAGCTTATATAATGGGAAAATAATTCCAGTACTTCCAGTAACTCACGATGAGTTCATGATTAGTCACAGGAATCCATTTAGAAAGCCCAATAAGAATAAAGCATGGAGACTAGATGTTTCTAAGCAAAATTCAAAAACAACCGTTGAGATAGTATCAGAAGAAGCATTGAGTAGATATAATGTCCGATACATTTCTTATCCTTCTCCAATAATTATTGGAGATTTACAAACATCATCAGATGTAGCGGGATTAGGATTAACAATTGAAGGAAAGACTGCTTTAGCTACATGTAAATTAGCTAATTTAGCTCATAGAGAAATAATTAATATAGCAGTTGAAAATGCTGTATTAGATTATAGAGATGGAACTTTACAGTCAAGAATGCAATTAGATTCTAGAGTTTAAAAATAAATTAAAAATATGTTAGGATATTAGATACTATTCCTTACATTTGATAAAAAATAAGTATCACAAGTAAATTATTAATTAAAAACAAATTTTATTATGGGATTAGCCGGTCAAAATCAGGTTAGACACATGTACGTAGGTAATGCACCTGCTGCGACAGTAACAAGCTTAGCTACATTGAAATCAGTAGGAGTTGCAAACGATATGGTTCTTTTAGGAGCTGACGGTGATGCAGTATCTGCAGGTGGTAGTTTTAAGTTATTTCAAAAGGATGCACTAGGAAACATTATCTCTAGTGATACCATCAAAGTGGATAATGTATTAGATTCTAAGTCAGTAGCATATACTGCTCCTGCTCTTAAGAAATCAGTTATTTCTGGTTTAACAGTAGATCTTAACACTCTTTACACTGTAAACATTTTAATATCAGGTCATGGTTCTTTATCTCAAGAAGATGAATACCTTAAGCAAGGATACTACCAAGCTGTAACTGGTAATACTCAAGACAGTATTGTTGATGGTCTTATTGCTTCTTTGAATCGTAATTTTATACGTGAAATTGGTTCAACTGATTCAACTAACAGATCTTTTTCATTTTTCAAGGGATATGCTTCTCAAACAATTGACGTTGATACAGCTCCAACTGCTGATGCAACTGCAACTGTAACAGTTGATGGTGTTTCTTATGATGTTGCATTATTAGATGCTGACACAGATATCCAAGCTGCTGGAAAGATTGCTGCTGTTCTTGATGCTATTGATGGCGTAACTGCTGCTAATGGTGGAACTAGCGTTGTAACAATTACTTCTGCAACTGCAGTTAGTGTTGTTTATGATCCAGCTTCAACTGGTACTACTGTAACTGCTGCTGGAGTTGCAACAGGTGCTGGTCTTATCATAGAAGGAAAGCTTGATGCTAACGGATTTGATGGAGATAAAAAGATTCAGACTTATGACGCTTTTAGTGTAGATATTTCTGCTACAACTTACCCAACTGTAACTGTTACCGTTGAAGGTAGTAAAGGTGTTGGTACAGGTTACCAAGTAGTTGAGATGGAGTACTTCCTATTAGGTGAAAGAGGAGATGCTTATAGAACTAATGGTTACCCACATAACATTGTTGGGCCAGCTTTAGCTTCTAGTGTTAGTGGTTCTTATGACTTAATTGAAATTTCTTACTTCGACGAAGGAAGAGATGAAGCTAAGAAGTCTAAGAAGAATTTAACAATAGCTATTCCTACGGCTGCAGTTCCTAACGCTAATGTGAATGGAGTTATTGCTGATTTGAACACTATTTTAGGAGCAGCTTCTGTTGCAACTATTAAAGCAAGCTAGTAGTAGTCTAAACTAAAAAATTCAATTAAGGGACTGGAAGTTAATTTCCCAGTCCCTTTTTTATTAATTAAAATTTAAAATAAAATAATGGCTATAAATATAACAAAATTCTTAGTAGCAAATGATCTTGCTACTATTGATTTAGAAGTCAATGTAACTGTTGGACAAACTGTAACAGAAATATTACTATGGACTGACAAAACATACAAAGATCCATCTAAATCAGTTGATTTATCTAGCTTATTAGCAGGAACAAGTGAAGTTGAAAGTATAGAGATATCGGCAAGTGCTGCTGGAGTAACTTCTTTTGATGGAATATATTTCTTGCAAATAACTACAAGTGAACCAGAAGTTGCAATGACAGCTACATTTAATCTTACACAATACTATGTAGTTCAAGCTAAACTGATAGCTAATATTGATTTGTCATGTTTAAATTGTAATGGTAATTTTCAAAATGCATTACTATTTGATTTGTATTTAGAAGCTACTAAAAATTCATTAATTCTGGGAAGATTCCAGGACGCTATTACTAATCTAAATAATCTTATAATTACTCTTGAGACATCAGATTGTGATGCCTGTAAAGATAGAACACCAGTTGTTTCATCTGCGGGTAATATAGTTTCAGTTGGAGTTATAGATTGCTTACTAACAGTTGTATAATGGAAACTAAAAATGCAAGAATATTTATTACATCAGTAAATAATATTTCAACTAGGCTTGAAAATTATGGAGATGCAAATATAGAAGAAGTAAGTTTACTTAAACTCATATATAAATACGCATGCTTTTCTACGAAATATTCCACACTAAGAAGATTAGATGAGATGGTTGCTCATCTTCAAAGAGTAAGTCCTTATATTTGTTTGGAGAAGAATGCAGTAGTAGGATATGTAGATACAGAAATTACTATACCAGATGTTGTTATTGGAGTTGACTCTAATCAACC
>CAJYBF010000063.1 GCA_913064935.1 uncultured Mollicutes bacterium | reverse complement strand
AACGCACGTTAGTTTCGGTGAATTTGGATTAGCGGCAGGTACAGGAGCTTGGATTACAAATCGTCAAATCGAAGCTGCACGTATTGCTATGACTAGATATATGAAACGTCAAGGACAAGTATGGATTAGAGTATTCCCACATATGGCTAAAACAGCTAAACCCCTAGAAGTTAGAATGGGATCTGGGAAAGGTTCTCCAGACGGATTCGTAGCAGTAGTTAAAAAAGATGTAGTAATGTTTGAAATTGGTGGAGTTTCAGAAGAAATTGCTAGAGAAGCATTTAGACTAGCACAACATAAACTTCCAATTAAAACAAAAATATTAAAAAGTTTTTATATTGCGTTGAGAAATCTAATATTAGGTAAAGTAAAACTAAAAATGGAATACAAGAAGACATTCCAAACAGGAATTTCAATTGGAGTGGTTCTATTAATTTTGAGTTTGATACTACCGGTTATAGGGGGAATTTATAACCAAGAAATTTACTGGTTCATTATAACATTTATACTAATGGCCAGTATTGCATTATTCACTCTAGCTAGAGTAATAATCAGAAATGTTGGTTATCACGCATTGTTAAGGAAAGATCGAAAGTTTTAGGAATCATCTTATTTTGAAAGATTACTGGAAAGTAATTGTAACATTTCAGATATTTATAGACAGGATGCATTAATTGCTTGATTGCATTTCGGAGTTCCTACAATTGTCTTAAACATATCAAACTTATTTAGGATTGCAAATCCAGTTGTCTCTGAATAAGCACTTAAACCAGAAAAGAGAGGGGAGTTTTGAATGGATTTAAAAGAAAAAGGATTAAAGATTGAAAAGCAACAAGTTAAGGAACTTGGTGAATTAGTTGATAAGGTAAAAGATTACATAAACAAAGGCTTTAAGAAATAGTAATGACTATATTGAACGGACTTGTTCCGTTTTTTTTATAGGATTGAAAATCCATGCGTTATTGGACAATCGTATATGAATACTTAAACCCTTGTACATTGAGTCTTTTTCTAGTACTATGCGTTGTTTAAGTCTCCAACATCGTTGGACTATTCAAACTACGAGTGCACTATGGTTTTATAATCCGTTTAACAAATCTTGCAAGGTCCAGTGGTTCGGTCAATGGAACTCTGGTCGCTATAAATCTCATTGTTTTTACGCCCAGTTCCGAGTTGAAATTGTTATTGAGATGGTTAATATGCGGAATATAGTTGTATAAGAATATGTCGTTTTTCGACAAAGTGATTTCAAAGTCTCTGGTTGGAGACTTTTTACATATATTTACAAACATAGATAACAATAGTAGTAGTGAGGTGTTATATGAGCTAATTCATGTTATCAGAAGATATTCACGGGAATGAATTATATATTAGTGAAAAACTAGGCTTTGGTATCAATTTTGATGTTGTCTTAAGAAAGTTTAAGGTGCTAGGTACAGATGTGTCTATGTATACAATCAATGGATTAATAGACTCATTAATTGTTTCTGATTTATTAGAAAATTTACTAAAGATTAATGAAGACTACGAGTCAAAAGGCTCAAGTAGACTATTAGAAATTTTTGAAAATAAGTTAGTTCATATGCAAGTTGAGAAGACAACAGAAATGGATAAACTTGTATTAAATGTTATGTCTGGATGCATGGTCATATTAGTTAATGGGTATACAGAGGGAATCATAATTGATACAAGGAGCTATCCCTCGAGAACTCCAGAGGAATCACAAAATGAGCCGACAGTCAGAGGTAGCAATGATGGTTTTGTGGAAAATATAATTGTAAATACTGCGCTTGTAAGAAGGAGAATAAAGCATCCGAAACTGCGATACGAAATGTTAAAAGTTGGTGAGATATCGCAACTTGACGTTGTGCTTTGTTATCTAGATAATAAAGCAGACAAAGAGGTACTTAATGAAATCAAATATAAATTAAGTAATACAACAGTTAAAGAATTTACTATGGGTAACCAAGCTTTACAAGAGGTACTATTTCCAAAGAAAATAAATCCGCTGCCATATTCTAAAATAACAGAGCGACCAGATGTGTTCGCAGCTGAACTTACCAAAGGATATATAGGAATTTTAACTGATAATAGTCCAAATGGATTAATAGTGCCAATCAATCTAATTGATATGTTAGGGAATATTGAACATCATCAGATATCACCATATACAGCAACATTATTCAAAATAGTAAACTTAACTCTTATTCTTATTGTCTTAATAGTTATTCCGTATTGGTATTATCTAGCTATGAATCCAGAAGCTATACCAAAATCAGTAGAGTATTTGAAAATTCCAGAAGAATATAAAGTACCTGTATTGGCCCAAATATTATTTATAATGACTTGCTTTATGACTATATCAATTGCTCTTTTCACAACACCAAAGATTCATAGAACTGCATTAATTTTAGCTACAACGATAGTAATTAGTGGAGCGGGTATTGAAAGTAAGTTATTAGCACCTAGTATAGTATTAAGTGTGTTAATAGCATATCTATTTGCTAAAACAATGTTTGTAAATGAACTACATTATGCATTCTTATCATTTACAATAGTTCAAATAATTAGTATTTATTTTTTTGGACTTTATGGTTTATTAGGTACCCTAATGATTCTTTTTCTTTTTCTTGCAACAAGAAAAGCGTTTGGGAGACATTATTTATATCCATTAATTCCTTTAAATATAAAGAAATTAGTAAACTATATATTTAGATTTAGAAAATCAAATTAAGATTAAGAAAAAGTGAAACTATGTACTGTGATATACGTCGTTTCGGTCTCCAACACCGTAGTGTTAGATTGAATAATAAGAAACCACTAAGAAAGTCGTTATATGATACTTATAGAATATACACAAATAACGTGTTAATATATTTATATGTAAGACTATACATACTGTAAATATCAAATAGAAGTGGAGATACAAAGTGAAAAAATTACTAATTATGACTATGTTTGTATTAAGTTTAACAGCATGTAAAACTGAAACAATGAGCATCCTTGAATGTACCGAAGGTTATACTCAAATAGGTAACGAGTGTGTAGAAATTCATGTCGAACCTAAACTCACAACTGATGACTGGGATTACTCTGAATATACAAGCTGTTACGATGGAAGTACTGCCGAAACTAAGAAAGAGTTGACAGAAGACATTTTTCTGAACATTCTTGAATATGAAAGAATTGAAACATTCGATTTGAACCTAAACTCTGATGAATTCATAGGATATTCTCTTACAAAGCCAACCTGTGATGGTTATGACTTGATTGTTAGTTACAATGTAAGAACAAATAGTGGATTAGCTCAAGTTCATATGTTGAAGTCAAGTTCTGAAGAGATAGATACTGATAAATATAATAATTATGTGGAAAATGATGGATTACTTTATTTCTACAATTTATATGATAATTACATAAAGTTTAGTGTAAAAATTGAAGATGTAATTTACGGGGCATACTTCTCACTATTTGAACAAGATATAGTAGAGATGGAAGAGCACTTTAAGAATTGGGTGTTAACAAAAGATGAGTCAACATTAGGTACTATACATAATCAAGATAATTCAAGGATAGATCCTAAAGACTATGCAATATGTCTTAGAGATGGTAAGAGCTCATCTAATTTGCAGCTTGATGAAGAAATATTCAAAGATATTCTTGAACAAGAAGGTATATTACATTTGTTCTCAGATCAAGTAACGACTATTGCGAAATATGATATAACTGTTGCAACATGTGAACATGAACCTAATGCGTATGGTTATGGCATTGACTTTAACGGTCGTGTAGATGTGCAAGTATTCATTGATAATGAACTTCAAATATTTGACTGGTCAACACTTGCAGAAAATTCACCAAAGGAAATTTATTATAGTTCTGTTCTTGTTAACCCAGATGAAAAATTATATTTTCATCATATTGATTTTGAACATGAGGACAACTTTTATCGATTACAAATCTTATCTAGTAATGAAATTGAAGTATTTATAGATTCACTTAACAACTATTTTGAACTACTTAATTGATTTTAAACTCTATTGATTTCATAATCAGTAGAGTTTTATTTTGCGAAGTACAATAGAGGATTGAAAATCCGTATGTCATTCAAAAGCATTATTTCGGTTTCCAACACCGAACTAAAGAAACCGCTAACCGATTTCTTTAGTTCAATTATGGCATCTTTTTTTTAATTCACAGAACATATCATCTCGGTTTTTTGGTCCAATATACGTTGTCCCTCTAATCGAGCCTTTGTCGTGTTCATTGATTTCAATTCTTTCTAGTGTCATTGGATATCTACTTTTAAAGTTTTTACAAAGTTTCAAGGACTTAATTTTATCATAAGGTATTTTTTTAGTAAAAATACTTTTGCGAATATACAAATATTCACCCCTCATCTCATAGTATCCATATAATAAAGGAAAAATTATAATAGCTAAAGACAAAGTGACTATAACAATTACGTATCTCTCTTCATTTGGAACGAAAAATATTAAAGCAAAAAACATTGACAAAATGACATACAATAATACTCGAATCCAAATGTCTACTTTAGCTTGATATTTCATTGTATCACTCCTAGTAACTACCGATTGTCTAGTTTAGTTTAATAACTAAAGATAACATATTTATATATGTAAAAGAAAGATGAAAAACAATTTAGTGCATTTTAGATCTCCAACACCACCATTCTAGGATTGAAAATCCGTATGTCGTACTAATGCTACAATAACACCTTCCTAGGTGTCTTGTTTTTGTTATGATATAATTGTAAAAACAGTATTATCTATGAAATGGGGGGAAATAAAATGGATAACGAAAAGAATAATAAGACTCGTAATAGAATTATAGTCATAGGAATAATAATTGCAACAATAATCGAAGTAATTATTTTGGCTAGATAGTTTATAACGATTCAAAAGACATATTTTGATAAAATAATAAAATAACACCTAAAAAAGTTGTTATTATCGATCGTAATATAATTTTAGTTAACTAACCTGGTTAATACCATTCTTATAATAATGTTTCACGTGGGGTGATAATTCATAATCCTTGATATGTCTATAGTCTTCTAATTTTATTTCTTTTAAGTCTATGATAAACTCCAATTCATCTTCACCTACATTATGATGAGCAGAAACATAGGGTCTTACATTAATAGTGATAAGGAATTTATATGTATTCATCCTATCTGGCTTTTCTATACTTAAAATCTCCATAACATATGGAGGTACTGATGGAGGGGATATTAGTATTTTATCATAGTAGTTTTCTATCTCTTTTTTTACATATGGATGTAGGATTGTTAATATTATTTCATAATACTGTTCATTTTCCCAATCTGTTTTATCGGATTCTTGACTCAATATTGAACCACTTTTTATAACATTTTCTTGTCTAACAAGCATGTTAACTGAAAAATATAATATCACTGACAAGCTAAAAATAATTATTATCATCTTTTTCATTAAATCAACTCCTATTCTATTATCAGTAAATTAGAGACTTGAATGCAAATTCACATCTAATGGGATTTTATGATCATTAAATAGTGGAGAAAATATTTCTTGGATAGGATTGAAAATCCATATGTCGTTAATTCGATACTGACTTGAGTACAAAAAAATAGTAATACAAGCTAAAGGGACATTGAGTGAACTGGTAAGATGTTTGTATACACAGTAAAAAGTGTAAACAAGCATCTTTTTATGTACAATTGAATTAAAGGAGGAATAACCATGGCGAGAAACAAAGGTGGAAAGAATAGAAAATATTCTTTTGATGAGAAAGTAGAATATGTGAACAGAATCATGAATGGTGAACAGATGATGGAAATTGAGAGGAATGAAGGTGTACATAGCTCAAATCTCTCAAGATGGGTATCTTTGTTTAGAAGTGAGGGTCCAAAAGGTTTAAAAGACAAAAAAAGGAATGGAAATCCCTTAGCCAAATATATAAATCGTAAGAATCTAACAGATATGGAAAAACTCGAATTGGAAGTTATGAAACTTAGAATTGAGAATGCTAGATTAAAAAAGGGTTGCTGCGAAGAGGACGTACTTCGCATAAAGAAATCAAACGAAAAGAAACTGAAATTTGAAGGCACTCACAGCCAGATAATCATAGCCACAGCGGAGGATTTAGAAGCAGCCAAGTCAAGGACATTTATGCTTGTACATCTAAGTGAATGCGCGTATTTCCGTAATCTTAAAGGAGTAATGAGCGATTTAACCCAAACGGTACCCGGATTACCTAATA
>CAJYBF010000062.1 GCA_913064935.1 uncultured Mollicutes bacterium | reverse complement strand
CACTTGTCTTTAATACTGGCTCTCCAATTATACTATTTACAATCGAAGATTTCCCAACTCCAGATGCTCCTAAAAATACACTTGTTTTATCTTTTACTAATTCCCTCAAAATATTAACATCTTCTTTATTCAAAACAGAAATCGGATATATACCCATTTCATCAATTTGCCTTACTAGTTCAATCTTAGACTCTACATCACTGCATAAATCTCTTTTTGTAAGCAATACTATTGGAACTGCATTACTTGAATAAACCATCGCGATAAACTGGTTTATCTTTTTTAAATTGAAATCGTTATTTAACGATATACAAATAAATACTTGGTCAACATTACTTGCCATTACTTGCCTATTGCTACTCCCGCCAACATCTTGCCTTGATAATTCTGAATATCTACTACAGACCTTATGAATTACTCCAATATCATCACTTAATGTGAATATTACATAGTCTCCTACTGATGGATAATCAGCAGATCCGGTAGTTGTGTATTTGAACCTTCCCGAAACTGCCGTCTTGATTATCTTCTCTAAATATAAACACTCAACCATGTCTCTATGAACTTTAATAACTCTTCCTAATAGCATATCGTTTTTGTATGGTTCAAATTCTTTCAAAACTTTTTCTTTAATATTAATTTTCTTTCCTCTTTCTTATCACAAGAAAACAAAAAGGAGCCTCACTTAGCTCCTAAAAATAGAACATTCTGTGTGAAGGTATTTTGATCTATTTTGTTTTTTCACCTAATATATCAATCATTTTACATACCCCCTTATAATATCTTATAAATTATTGTACCAAATAAGTCACTTAATGACAATTAGCCTTTTTGATAATTTTTCTTATATCTTTCAAGAAGTTCTATAGCTTCTTCTTTTGAATAATATTCTCCAACTTCAACTAAACCATCTACTTGTAAATCTTTATACGTTTTAAAGAAGTGTTTAATCTCTCTTAGTGTGTGAGTTTGAATATCATCAATTGTATGAATGTGATCAAGTCTAGGATCATCATCAACAACTGCGATAATTTTCTCGTCTTTATCTCCATTATCAATCATGTCTAAATATCCCACTACTCGTGCGTCAATCACACAACCAGGGAATGTTTTTGTACTAGCCAAGACTAAAATATCTAATGGATCCCCATCTAACGCTAACGTCTCTTCAATGTAACCATATTCTGCTGGATAGGTCATAGGTGAATATAAAACTCTATTAAGTTTAATCCTATTCTTTTCTTTATCAATCTCGTATTTGTTCATCGTATGCATTGGTATTTCAATTATTGCCTCTGTTATATATTTCATCTACTCACACCTCTCATTGAGCATTATAACAAATTTTTTTGCAAAAAAAAAATGCGAACTAACAGTCGTCATTTTTACATTAGAATAAATTCCAATAGACTTCCAAGAGTTCGCAAGTATATCTTATCCCAATGTTCATATTTTATACATCATATCCTTGTAAATACACAAATCTAGAAAATTGTCGGATTTTATGGTAATATTAGGATAATAATATAAAGAAGAGCGGAGGAACATTATGGCTTTTAAATCAAAGAAAAAGGGCGAAATATTAATACTAGATAACCTAGCTTCGATGTTTGCAGAAAAAATGTCTGAATCAGGAATCGAATTTACTATGGAACCCAATGTTCTAAATGAAGGATACACTAAATTCATTCACAAAAAAGAGGATATTCAAAAAGTGAAAATCCTAACTGATCGATTTGGAATTACAAAGCATTCTGATTCAATATCAGAAAAGAAGGAACATAAGATTCTTAAATTTATTATGAAAACTTATTTCCTGGCTTCAATTGCTTTAATCCTTATTATCACATTCTCATTCATTGTTGTTCAATTTGGAGAAGACTGGGGATTTGTTCAAAACATGTCTTTTGTTACATTTGATCAACTTCAAACTCTATACTCATATGCACTAAGAATATTAGCATTTAGTTTAGGGCTAAGTATTTTCATATCAGTGGTTGTTTACGCTAGAGAAGAAGAAATCAATTATACTTCTAGAACAGCTATGATAATTGTTATTATTAACTTAGCTTACTTAGTTGCGATAGTATTTGTTTTAAAGAAAATATTGCGTAAACAAGGAAAAACTTTAGGAGTTATAGGGGGAGTAATCTAATATGAAACCTTTCATTAAAATATATGCTGGTCTTTCAGCATTCATCTTATTCGCATTATTCGCACTTGCTGCATTCTCTCCAGAAGCGTATGCAACAGTAATAGAAAATGGATTAGAAGTATATAAAGCAAAACAACAATTCACAGAGATATACACATATGACTACAACTTGATGGAATCAATAGTACTTTACTCATTCTCATTATATTTGGCTAACATTGTGCTTAATTTAATTGTGTTAGCTTTAGCGTATGTATCAGAAGATAGATTCAATGTTCGTATAACATTATATGTATTTGTCATTAACATTGTAGTACTGTATTTATCTTACACGATAGTTAAACTATTTCTAGAAGGTGGAGTTAAAGGAATCAGTAAATTAGTAGGTGCAAGAAAACGATAATTCAAAAAGACATTCTGCGGGAATGTCTTTTTTTTTGCTGATTATCTATGTTATAAATAATCCAAAGAATTATTAGAAAAGACGCTTGCCACACCCTTTTTGAAAATCAAAGGTAAAAATATATTTTTAATAAATAATCAAAATAAATCATTGCGATTATCATTCTAAATTTTTTTTATAGATACTTTTTAATTTTTGTTATTGGCAATCCGACTACATTATCAAAATCACCTATATAAGACTTAACAAGCTTAGATCCTAATCCTTTGATTGCATAAGCTCCTGCTTTATCCATAGGTTCAGTCGTATCGATATAATCAATTATATCTTGATCAGAATACTCATTAAATACTATCTCAGTCTTTTCATATAAAGTCGCTATAGTTTTATTTTGAATAATACAAACTCCAGTCAGAACATAATGTGTTCTATTTCTTAAAGCCTTTAACATCTGGAAAGCATCTTCTGAATCTTTTGGTTTTCCCAAAATGATGTCATCATAATAAACAACTGTATCAGCTGCTAAAATAGTTTCAGCTTTGTTATTAACATATATTTCTTCAGCTTTTTGTTTAGCCAAATCCATAACCTGCTCTTCTACTGGTAATTCGCTATTAAGAACTTCCACAAGTTGTGGTTTAACAATCCTAAACTCGAATCCTTCTCTTTCTAATATTTCTTTTCTCCTAGGAGACCCACTTGCTAAAATCATTGTTTCTTAAGATCAGGTACGAACGATAATAATATTGCTCCTAGTGCTAATGGAATCAATAAAGTCAGTACCGAATTATTAACTGATACTCCGTTTCTATAAAGTACTGCTAATAAGAATGGAGAGAATATTCCAGCAAATCTACCGAATACACTAAAGAATCCGAAGAACTCATTAGCTCTTTCTCTTGGTACCATTCTTGCAAAGAACGATCTAGATACCGCTTGAATTCCACCTTGTGCAGAACCAATCATTACAGCTACTACTAACATAAGCCATGTATTTTCTCCGTTAATATTATAAACTGTATATATTGTTAATGCATAAACAAAAATTCCATAATAAATCATTTTCTTTGCACCAAACTTTTTAGTTAAGTTCCCAAAGATAAGTGCACACGGGAATGCTACAAATTGAACAATCACAACTACCGCTAGTAACATCGTATCACTTACTTGTAAATCACTACCGATCGTAGTGGCTAATCTAATAACAGAATTTACTACATCGATATAAAGTAAATAAGCTAACATGTAAATGAATATTGGCTTATATTTTTTATATTCCTTAAATAATCCACCTAAACTAACTAAAGATTTTTTTAAAGAGTACTCCTCATCAATTTCATATGTTTGTTTAACATTGTTAAGCATAGGTAGTGACCAATATAACCACCACACTATTGAAATAATAAATGCAAAACTAATTGATAAGTTATAAACTGTAAAATCCCAACTACCTAATGCTATAACCTTGTCTCCATCTAACATTCCGAATGTAACTAGTATAAATGGAATCAACCCAATAAAGAATGGAATCATACTACCAATGTAACCCCAAGCAAATCCGAACGAAGATAGTGAGTCCAAGTTTTCCTCTTCTGTAACATCTACTAAGAATGCATCGTATATAACATTGGTTGAGTTATAACCAACAGAAGTAATAACGAATATTACTAATAAAGTTATCCAACTTAATCCAGGAATAGATAGCCCAAATGCACCAATAATCCCCATGAATAAGAAAAACTTGAAGAACTTTCTTTTTTTATCCTTGTAATTAGCAGCAGCTCCAATTATTGGAGAAATAACTGCTACAAATAACGCGATACCAGCTGTAATATACATAAATGTAGAACTTACAAATGATGAATCTGTATATCCATCCCCTGCAGCAATGTTTCTTGATAGTAATGGAAATAGTACCGTAATTACTGTTAAAATAAAAGCCGAGTTAGCAACATCATATAAAACCCAACTTCTCTCAGCTTTCGATAAGTGCTTAAACTTGAACATAAATACCCCCTATGAATAATTAAGTAAATTATATCATACAAATTATTTAGATATACAAAATAACTTGCAATAAATGTTATAATATTATGAATAAGGGGGAGTTTTATATGCCTGATATGATGACACATGCATTTTTAGCGTTAGATGTAATGAATAACTTAAGTAACAAGGAAGTTATAGAAGAAAATAAAGAGGTATTTTTAATTGGGGCACAAGGTCCAGATCCGTATTTCTACTACAACTTTTACCCTTGGAAAAATAGTAGTAACATTCCAGACTTTGGAGGAATTATGCACTCAAGTAAAACAAGAGATTTCTTCTTAACTTACCTAGAGTATCTAAAAACAAACTACTCGGATGAAGGTCTAGCATTTATTTTGGGCTGGATGTGCCACTATTCATTAGATACTAATGCTCATCCATATGTTTTCTATGTAACTGGAATTTATGAGGGTGATGTAGAAACTAGGAAATACCGTGGGAATCATTTAGCTTTAGAAAAAGGAATTGATTCAATATTCTTAAGAAACAAAGGAATTGATTCAAATAAATATAATCCTGCTAAAAAAACATTTACATTATTTGAAATTCCTGAATCGGTTACTAACATTCTCGATTTAACTATTTTTAAAGTTTATCAAGAAATAGATATGGGATTAATGTATGACTATGGATATAAACATTTCAAAAAAAGTATAAATATATTGCAACATGATCCACGCGGTATCAAAAAGAGACTAGTCAAGATTCTAGATTTCTTTGATAGAAAAGGAACGCATGTTTATGAAACGTTATCTTATTATGACAATGTACTTCCTAATGTTGATTATCTGAACTTAGAGAAAAAGGATTGGAAACATCCAACAGATGGTGAGATTTCAAATGAATCATTTATGGAGTTATATGAAAAAGCTATAAAAAAAGCCTCTCATATGATTGAAGAGACTTTAAAACATATCGAAGACGATACCATTTCTGTTGATGATCTATTTGAAAACTTCGGATATGATAAAGGTAAGGACTGTACTATTAAAACAAAAATGAAATATTTTAACTCAATACTATAAAAGAGGCCTAGCCTCTTTTTTTTAGCATTGATAAATATTCAGTGTGTGATCTATTAACTACGAGTGGACTGATGCTTATAAATCCATTTTCTCAGGCATAAACATCAGTTTCATCGTCATTATTTACTGTAGACAACGATGAGCTATTTTTATAAGTACCATCAACTTCTGAAAACGTAGTCTCGTATTTTCTAGTTCCTTGCTTTGTATATTTGATTCCTTTACTTTTTAAATATTTATTTATCAAAATAACCAATTCATAAAAAACTTTATCACCCTTTTTACTACCATAACGATTATTTATCTCATTTAGATTATCCCAACTAATTACCAGTAGACAATTAATTTTCAATAAATATTTCAGTGTCATCAGTGATGTTCCAATGAACAAAAACACCACTTCCCTAGATAAGGATTTTATTGAAAAAGTTTTGAATTACATCAACAAAAATATAGATAATCCCGACTTAAGCGTGGAGTATTTGGCTTCTCATTTAAATCTGAGCAGAAGACAGTTTTATAGGAAAATAAATGCATTGACCACTCAGACGGCCAACGAATTATTGAGAAATATTAGGATTGAAAGGGCCAAACAGATTATAGAAATGGGAAATACTAATATAAGTGAGGTATGTTATAAGGTGGGATTCTCCTCCCCGTCATATTTCACTAAATGTTTTAAAGATTACTTCGGTTACGTGCCTACGGAGGTAGTACCTATAGAATCAAAGTAAAGCGTAAT
>CAJYBF010000061.1 GCA_913064935.1 uncultured Mollicutes bacterium | reverse complement strand
TGATTTTGTAAAATCTAACATAAGTATGAGGGAATGGTTGTTCTTGATTCCACTGATAGTTATCGGAATCATTATGGCGGTTATTTATGAGAAAATCGAAAAGGTTATTGTATGGTTAATAAAACCGATCTCTGACAAAAGAATGATGTTAGCAGTTATGACAGCTATAGTTCTTGCTGGGACTGCTTTCGTTTTGCTTTACACTTTGTTTTCCGGGATTACAGAACTTCAAGATATCTTATTAAAATGGGAAGAGATGAGTATTCTAACTCTTATCATAATTGGTATTTGGAAATTGTTTTTAACTGCACTTTGTTTGAAAACTGGATGGTGAGGGGGTCACATATTTCCTCTTACCTTTAGTGGTGTGATGATAGGCTTTGTTTTCTCAACGATTTTCTCGCTTGAGGCAACCATAACCGCAACCATAGTTACAACAGCTTTACTTGCTTACAATATGAAACGACCTGCAGTAGCTGCGATCATAGTTTTATATTTCTTTCCATCGAACTCTCTTCCTATGATGATAACAATATTTGTAATATTTTCTATCTTAGGAATGATAATAAGAAAAAAACCACGAAGAAATGAGGAACAATCTTATGAAAATTAATGTTAGTAAGAGTAATGGAATTAATATTATAGAATTATCGTCTAACAAGATGAAAGTGAAGTTACTTGATTTAGGCGCAACAGTTTATGAGATTCTTTTAAAGGATGAAAATCAATTTGATAATGTCGTTCTAACTCACCATGACATAAATGACTATAAGATAAACACTCCTTATTTTGGGAGCACTGTAGGACCAACTGCAGGTAGAATTAGTAATTCAAGTTATAAGTTAAATGGAAAAACTATTTCGCTAGATGATAATAATTTTGGAAACTGCCTTCATGGAGGGAGTAACGGATTCCACCTCAAGTACTGGGGATATGATTTAGTTGAAACTAAGAGCAGCGTTGGTGTTATATTTAAATTAGAGTTTGATGCTGATAAACTTATGGGTAGTGGGTATGTTACAGCAATGTATACATTGAATGAGAGCAATGAACTAAGGGTCGACCACAATGCTCAGTTTGATAAGGATGTATTATTAAATATGGCAAACCATACTTACTTTAATTTATCAGGTAATTATAAATCAAGCATTTTGGACCACCAACTAATGATTAACGCAGATGAGTATATAGCGACCAATACGAATATGCTACCAATTAGTAAAAAGCCTGTTAATGAAGTCATGGATTTTCGTATTCCCAAAGCAATAGGAAAAGACATCAATGATTCATCACTTCAAAAGCATCCAGCAAAAGGCTACGATAATCCTTGGATGCTTTGTGAGTCTGTAGATGCAAGTGTAGAACTAATCAATAAGGAAAACGAAAGAGTCTTACAAGTTTACACATCATACCCAAGTGTTGTAGTATATACAGCCAATTATCCTTTCGAAGGATTATTGAAACCAGGAATAGTAAATGAAAAACATATGGGGATATGTCTTGAGACGCAGTATGAACCAGACGGAATAAATCACAGGAACTTAAATGATGCAATATTAGCTTCAACAGACAGATATAACGAATACACAATTATTAAATTCATTTTTTAATATGAAAGGAAAATAAATATGGAAAAACATTTCTGTGTCACTACTTACGTAGTCGACAAGCAAAATCTAAATTGTTTGATGATATTTCATAAAAAACTTCAGAAGTGGATTCCACCAGGAGGTCACATTGAACCTAATGAGGGGCCAGTAGAAGCTGCTTTAAGAGAGGTAATGGAAGAAACGGGTATATCTGTAGAATTACTTGGTGAACGGCTTCCTAGAAAGAGTGACATGGTAAATCCTTATGCTATGCAAAGTAACATCGTTAGTGAAAACCATATACACATGGATTTTATCTATTTGGGTGTTGTTGAAGATTCAGAATTAGTAGAATTATCAAATGATGAAGACTTATTAATGAAATGGTTCACTGTAGAAGAAATTATGGAGGCGAACTTCAATACCTTCGAAGAAACAGTAACTTGGTACCAAAAGTTTGTGGACTTGGTCAGTGAAGGGAAATAATCCTTCTTTTATTTTTTTGTATTGAAGGGTTTGTTCTAAACTAATTTAGTATAATTTATGTAAGGTGATGAATATGAATCTAATTAAAAGACTGAATAAAGCATTAGATTATATTGAAGCTAATCTACTAGGCGATATAAGTACAGATGATGTTGCTAGAGAAGCTAATGTAAGTGTTTATCACTTCAATGGAATGTTTTTCATTCTTACTGATATATCCTTAAAAGAATATATTAGGAGAAGAAGATTATCACTTGCGGCCTATGATTTACAAATGGGTGATAAGGTTATCGATGTCGCATATAAATATGGATATGGTACTCCTGATGCTTTTTCAAGAGCCTTCGTAAATCTCCACGGTGTTAATCCATCTGCTGCGAAAAAATCAAACGTAAGGTTGAAATCTTATCCGAAAATGTCATTCCAAATTCAAATTAAAGGGGATGTAGAAATGAATTACAAAATTACTAAAAAGGATGCTTTTACGATGTACGGGATAGAAAGAATCATTAGCAAAGTAGAGGGTGAAAATTATCAGACTATTCCACAGTTTTGGCAAGATGTTATGAATGATGGCTCTTTTGAGAAACTACGTAAATCAACAAATGTAGTAACTTCTATTGAGGATCCTGGTATCGCAAATGTAAATGCTGTTATGTGTTATGGAAAAGAAAATGCAGATTCGTTTCCGTACTTAATAGCTGCATTTGAAACTAAGGATTCAAAGAGTGAGGGTTTTGCTAAGGTAGAGATTGGTTCATACACATGGGCAATATTTAGAACTGAGGATCACAAACCCAACGAAACTGTTGAAAAAATTCAAGAACTTTGGAGACGAGTCTTTTCAGAATGGTTACCAAGTTCAAACTACACAATTATAGATGGACCTAATTTAGAGCTTTATGGGAGAACATCTAGAGATGCTGAGTATTCAGAGGTTTGGCTGCCAGTTGAAGTAGCAAAATAACTTTTGAGTAACTGTAAACACCATCACTTCATATAATAATGACATACAAACATTATTCTAATATAATTTAGAAAAAGAAATAAAATAAACCACATTGTTATAGGGCTATAGATGCAGATCCACAATGAGTGTTTGTCACTCATGTGGATTTTTTTTGTATAATAGGAGGGAACTATGGAAAAGGAATTTTCATTAAGTCGAAATAATGCATTGATTAATTTTACCCAAAAATATTGTACTTCTGAAAAGGAACTACTAGATAGTATAGGTTTTAAGCGAGTACTAGAAAAATATATTAACAACTTAGAGAAAAGAGATGCGATTTTATTTGACTATTTTTTACGCCAATTTGAGACCAAGAACAATCTAATAAAATCTCTTCAAACTTTGTTCAAGTTATTGATTATTCTTGAAGTTAAGGAAATATCAAAACAAAACATTATATTCAAAGAGATATTAAAGGATAGAATTCAATTGATAGGATTTATTGAAGGACTTTATAATTATTGGAGACATATCGACAGATATGCTGTGATTAGAAATAAAACTCAAGTTGGTGGTATTCAAAATGTTAATTTTATAGACTCAACAAGCAAGTTCACTGATCTGGTGCTTAAGGTATACAGACACATCGATGAAAATGTTATGGGAAAAAAGCATAATGTATATAGACAACTTTCAGCGGGAATCAATGCGGGAATCGTTATTAATGATTCTAATTGGGATGCTCCACTGGAGTATGAAAAGCTTAAGAACGTTCCATTCATTGAGTCGATAATATTAAGACCTCCATTTATAACTTATCCTAAGAAATATACTCGTAAAGGAGTATATGAAGAACTGAAGGAGCACCCCTATAAAGGGATTGACATCAAACCAAATCATTGGTTTTGCTATCCTGCAAAAGTTGGGGAGTACTTAGCCTTTGTCTACTTTCATAGAAACTTTATGGTTCATGGTGTAACTTTGTGCAACTTATTTGAGCTTGCAGACATCAAGGAATATGATGGTGTGCAACCCGATTTGATTTATGTATTTGGCGCTCGTGAAGAGAATAGAGCTATGAACACTGGGTATCATTATGATAAACGCAACAATATCATGGTAGGTTATGCTGGCCGAAGTGAGGATATTGATTATTTTGGATATATGAAAAAAATGTTATTAACATTACATAATTTAAAACAAATTGATAGTGGCAACTTGCCTATTCACGGAGCTATGGTCAATGTAATCTTAAAGGACGGGAAAGAATCAAATATCGTAATAGTCGGAGATAGTGGTGCAGGAAAAAGTGAAAGTTTAGAAGCATTTAGGACATTAAGTAAAGAGTACTTTAAGGATATGAAAATCATCTTTGATGATATGGGTGTATTTAAGATAGAAGATGGTAAAGTCATTGGATATGGAACTGAGATAGGCGCATTCATTCGGTTAGATGATCTTGAGAATGGATATGCATTTAAGGAAATGGATAGAAGTATTTTTATGAACCCTGACAAGACTAATGCTAGACTTGTGATTCCTGTGTCTACGTATGAGGAAATAATGAAGGGTTATAAAGTTGATATGGTTCTTTATGCAAATAACTATGTAATACCAACTGTCGAGATAGATTTCTTTGATAATGTTGACGATGCGATAGATGTGTTTAGGACTGGAGCTAGAAGAGCAAAAGGAACAACAAGTGAAGTAGGTGTTGTTAAAAGTTACTTTGCAAATCCATTCGGACCTTTACAATGTAAAATAAAAACCGATAAACTACTGTTTGAAGTCTTTAATAACTTGTTTGATAATGATGTTATGGTTGGGCAAATATATACACAACTTGGCATAGATGGACATGAACACAAGGGGCCATTAAAGGCTGCTCAAAGACTACTTATTTTAATGAAGGAAAATGATTTTATTTAATATATTTGACAACTCAATAATATACATTCATAATTGAATTAATTATGAGTGTTTTTTATAGGTGGAAAATATGAGAGTTCAAGTTTTTGTACCAGCTTTTGCTAAAATTGAATTGTTGGATGAAGACAACTTTATTGAGTTAAATGAAGGTTGTAGTCTGAGAAGTCTTCAAAGAAAATTAAGAGTTCCACTTATTTATAGGCCTTTTGTAAGTGTCTTAGTGAACTATGATAAAGTTTCATTAAGCACAAAACTAAAGGAAGGCGATGTCGTAAGTTTTTACACCGTAGTGTCTGGCGGTTAAACTAAGGAGGTATTTGTATGAATGCAGTTACTGGAAAGATATTGTTTGTAAATCTAACAACAAAGGAAATCAAGGAAGAAAAAATTGACGAGATTGTATATAAGTCGTTTTTGTCAGGACTAGGACTAGGAGCATATATTCTACACAATAGGATTCCGAAGAATGCAGACCCATTAGGGCCGGATAATGTTTTGGGATTTGTAAGTGGACTTCTTACTGGAACTGGAAGTCTTGTTACTGGAAGATGGCTAGCAGTAGGTAAATCACCTTTGACAGGTGGATGGGGAGACTCAAATTGCGGTGGTACTTTTTCACCGGCTATTAAGAAATGTGGATATGATGGAATCTTTTTCCAAGGTATTTCAAAATCACCAGTTTACTTATATGTTAATGATAATGGAGCTGAACTTTTAGATGCCAATGACTATTGGGGTAAAGCAGATGCTATTGAAACAGAAGAGTTGCTTATCGAAAAGCACAAAGGTACAGGGAAGCCTGTTGTCGCAGCTCTAGGTGCTGCTGGAGAGAACATCTCCTTAATATCAGGGATTGTTAATGATAAAGGTAGAATCGCCGCTAGAAGTGGATTAGGGGCTGTAATGGGTAGTAAGAACCTTAAAGCAGTTGTGCTTGCTGGTACAATGAAAATATACGTACATGACCCTGCTGAGATGAAGAAAATAACTGCTGAGTATGCAGATAAAGTTAGAAAAGTAAATTTACCTAAAATTGTTAAAGGATTTATGCTTCCTATAATGGGTAAAGTAATGGCTGCACCTAAAAAAAGAACACCATTGGATGGATTGTTAGCAGCAAGTATTTTTAAAAAGTGGGGAACTATTTTCTGTAATACATATGGATTGAATGGGGACTTACCAGTTAAGAACTGGGGTGCAAGTGTTAAACACTTTGCAAAGAAAGCTAAGAAAACAAATCCAGACTACATGCTTAAAAGAGAAGATAAAAAGTATAGATGTTCATCTTGTAATATCGGTTGCGGTGGTATGGGTGCAATTGATGATATAAGAGATGGTAAATATAAAGAGTCACACAAACCTGAGTATGAAACAGTTGCTGCTTTTGGGAGTATGCTACTAAATAACGATTTAGACCCAATATCCTATGTTAATGAAATGCTTAACAGAGCTGGTATGGATTCTTTATCTGCAGGTTATACTGTTGCTTTTGCTATGGAATGTTTCGAGCAAGTTGTAAGCACAAAAGAGGAAACTAATGGGTT
>CAJYBF010000060.1 GCA_913064935.1 uncultured Mollicutes bacterium | reverse complement strand
TGCTTTTCCGATCTCTTGCATAAGATAATTCCCAATAATCCTTACATCCGTTAAATGGAGTTATAGTTTCAAACATTCTAGTAATTGATGGCATAATATCGCTATCAATTCCATTTACTATTGTTTTTCTTTTAGATAAACTTTGTGCTTTATTTCTACTTAGATAATTAGCAACCATAGGATTTATCATTCCTTGAGCATATATAGTCTGGTCAGTTAAAGTTCTATCAGCTCTTAATATTTTATAACCAACTGGCTTATCATCTTCACTTGCAAAATTAGAAGAATCATTAAGCCAAGTGTAGAAGGCAGATGTTAATGTAACTTTTAATTTATTGTAGTTACCAAGTAAATTTCCTTCTGGAGCTTTCAGATCCATAATCCAACTAGGATTAGATGTTTGACCTCTTCTATTAAAGAACTTAACTCCTAATCTATAAATTTCTCTATCTTTAAGAAATTGTAATTCTTCTGATTCATCATCTGATAATTGAGTTTGCAAAACCTCCACTTCTATATACTTCCCCGAAGCACCTAAAGTGGTTCCATCAGATTGATATTTATATACATCATAATCTGCATTTATAGAATCATGGTTCTCAGGTATGACAAAATTTGGAGAAGTGACATTAGTAGTGACTCCTACTACATTTCCAGCAGTATTGATATAAGCATTATCTAATACCTTAGCTGTACTTCCTGAAAATGAAAATGCTCTAAAATCTAAATCTATATCAAATATTTGTTCTTTAATATTTATTGGAAATAATCTATTATCTTTTGTAGCTATATGCTTAGGTATAATAGGGCTTGAACCTAAAAAAGTAAAAGCCTCTAGCGAGATCGTTTCCTGAGAAGTACCATCATCAGTAAAAGTGAATGAGGTAAAATTATCTATCTCTCTATCTGCCACAATATTTATAACTGGAGTTTGATTGTATCCTGTGTATTTAATTGAGTATATTTTTATATGAGTAAACTTATCATCTATGTTAGGTATGTTAAGAATAACAGATCTTCCTAATACTTCGTTTACAGCACCACCACCCAATCCATCTCCTTTATCAATTGGAGTCAGTACAGATAATGGAGATATAGTTGTTTGAGCACCATTTAAAATATAAAGGCCATAGGCGTATTGCACCATACCAGATGTATGTGAACCACCACTAACTACACCTTGAATTTTAGCTTGTGATAATGTAAAAGTACTAACTACGTCAATAGCACTAGCACTTAGGTCAATAAGATTAATTGAATCTCCATTAGCTACGCTTTGTCTTATATTTAAGAATCTTAATTGATGTTCACCATCAACAAAGTATATTTTCTGAATAATAGAGTTTTCATAATTAAATAAAACTTGAACTAAATTATTTTTTGACAATGCTAAATTACCCATATAAAGCAATTCTAAATCAAAATCAGTTCCATTTAAATTAGTTAATTCCCAAAAACAATCAAATCCAGCATCGTCAGTAGTGACTATTAATGCTGAATCTCTAAGTTCTTTAGTTCCTATTATAGTTTGAGTTCCTGAAATAAGAGCAACTCCTTCATCAACATAGGTTTCTTCTAACTCACATCTAGGAATTACATTTTTATTTGTTTTATATTTTAAAGTTTTAACGACTCCATTAATAGTATATTCTATCTGAGTATTTACAAAATTAAATACTGGAGAAGGAATAGTAAAGATTAGTTCATTTCCAGCTTCATTAGTAATTGCAAAAGAACTTTTTTGATCAGTTGCTAAAATACGAATATTTTTTGCATCGAAATATTTATCTCCTTGCAAGTCACTGGATAAGTCTTTACTCATCCCTTTATAGTTAGCTACATGTTTTTTTATCATCTTATTGTATTCTTAAATTCTCTTGAGCACCAAGAAATTCAAATCTTCTACTAAATTCAGTTCTACTTGGAATTAATTGTGTAATAGTATTTACAAGAGTTTCCATTTCATCTGTACTTGGCATTTTAAGATTAGCGTCTGCTTGTGCTACATTAAAACAATAATCAGTTTCAGCTTTATGCAACTTTCTATCAGAAACCATATCCATGTCATTTAAGATATCAAACCACTTCCATTTTATATAACTCTCAATACATCTTAATAATGTTTCATTATCTAATACTAATGGATAACATTCTTCATCAGTTGCAATAGCCTTATAAATAATATTAATTGTCCCTTTTTCAAAATTAAGATTCACATATTTACTATTTAGAGAATATGTATGATCCGTCCTACTTGGTAGGTTGTTACTAACATTAAAAAATTCTTGAGATATATCTTCACTGGTTTGAAGAGTTATTGGAGATCCACCTAAGTCAGTCCTAGCAATCCCTTCAACCTTAATCATATCAATAGGCTTCAATGCTCTATAATTAGAAACAGTCAATCCTTCTCTTCTAGTAACAAAGATAGAAGGAGCTTCTAATATTCTTAAAATTTGAATAGCATTATCAACAATGAATTCATAATTAAGATCCTTCATTAAAGGATTCCTCATTAGTCTATCAGCTATCATTTTTATACTTACTAAATTACCTGTACTTGCCATATTTATTATCTTAAGAATGCATCAATTTTGCCTGCAAATATAGATCTTGATCATTGACGCTTTAGATCTCTATTGAAACGCATTTTATAGATGCTTTTGTTTTTAAAATTTGCTTTAGATTTTCTATAAAAAATTCTGAAAGTATGACCATCAGTATGTTCGTTAGTATATCTTATTTTTGTTTTCTTTTCTTTAGCTTTTTCATTCTCTGCCCATAGCTCTCTAGTGGCTTTCCAATTTACTGGAAGATTATTTATAATACTTCCGTCAGAAGCAATCTTTACTTCAGTTTTGGATTTTCTTAATTCAATCTTACCAGTTCTTTCTGGCATGAAATATTCAGCTCCTTTTGTAGATATCCTATCCCTTACGTGATCATTAAACTCTCTAAGTATTTCTCCAAACTTAACTCTGCTTATATGAGTAGCACCAGTTGTTTTTATAAAATGTTTGTAATAATCTCCACTACCAAAATCAGTTTTGACTCTATGAACTCTTTTATCTTCTTCCATCTGAAGCATCATTTATATTATCACCAGGAATACCTAATGATCTTGTTAATTCTTTAACTATCAAATCAACAACTATATCAGTCATTGATGATTCTATTGGATATTCAGAATCCCAAGCCTCAACAGTTGAATCAATATTACAAGTATAATCTCTAGCTAAATCTGGGCTTTCAAATATATCAGTTACCTTTATGGATTTTAAGAATTTATGTTTATTATCATTTGATATTAAAAATAATTTTCCACTAAAATCAACAGCACAATAAGTTAAATGTTGTGTAAATCTATTTTCAAATAAATACGGGACTCTTTCAATAGCAACTATACTCAATGCTATCTCTCTTCCATCTCCTTTTCTAACTGTAAGTGGGCCTTCTTTACCTTTAATCTTGATAGATGATGGTAAAGCAACTTTAGTACTAAGAATTTTTCCAGCACAAGAATATCCATCAATTCTATTGACTAATTCTAAATCTAAGCAAAGCTCTTGTTTTATTTCAATTGGCATGTGCCAAGTATTTTTTGCATATTGTTGTTTCAACAGCATAGCTCTCTTAGTATCAATTAGAGAAGATACTAGTTCTTCAGATACGTGAGTATCATCACTAAGTATATTTAGTTTCTCAAAAACTGTATATATAATTTCTCTTTTAGTCATTTTTATTTTTTATTAGTAGTAAATACCACCGAACCAAAAATGTCCATCAGGATTTACATTTATTTGAGTTACATTAGAATTACCTTTATGGTCAATCATATTTATTGCAAAACCATTAGCCCATTGTGCCTTCATTGGTCTTGTAGCATAATTAAATGCTGCTGAAGTGAAATCAGCACAAGCTCCAATATTAAATGCAGCCATTCTTCCTTCTCTATAATTTTGTATTCTGTGAGTATGGACGTAAGCACAACTTGTTCTTAATTTGTCTAAGTGAGCTTTAGCATTATGGATACTGAAATAAATACCATGAAATATTTCAAAATCATTACCAAGAGTGAAAAAATCTTGACTCCATCTGTTTTTAACTTGATATCCTCTATCTACTAAATCAAGAGCTTCTCTTGGAGCTAATAGAGGTGTCTTAGCGTTATCCATATTAGACATCCATCTATTATGTCTATCTTCGTGATTACCGTATAGATAAGTCATCCAAGTATCTTCTGGCATAACCTGATCAAACATATCTAATTCGTGATTACATTCTGCATATTCATCATCCAATGTTAATCCAGGTACTGCTGTAAATCTTCCTTTATCATGTGATGATAACGTATTCATATCAGCAAAATCACCAAGTAAATGGAATCCTTTTATTTTATCATAATGATGCATCATCATTCTTCTTATTCCATCATGTAATCTTTTATGATGAAATGGAACATGATTACATCCCATCATTATATGCATTCCTTCTTGATCTTGAATTGATGGAGCAACATTGTTACTTAATTTAACTTTTGGTGCTTTTCTTTGCGTTGGAGCAAAAGGAGTGCTTTCTAGTCTTCTTACATTTTCAGTAAAATCTTCTACAACAGATTTTAATCTTTCGTCTTTTAATTCTTTTTTAATTTCTTTTTTAGCAGTCTTAACATCTTCGATAAGAAAACTATTGTTATATCTTTTATCTAAGGCTTCTTTAATTTTTAAATTTCCTTTCTTCAAGTATCCTGGTTTATTTTTTAAAAATTCCTTGATAATTTTTGAATCCTGCATATAATAAATTATTGATTTAATAGCAAATATAACTAAAAGAGTTATATAAGTCAAGTATTAGTATCATTATCTTATGATACATTTTTAATTAACATTGAATCCCAGTATGTAATCTTGAGAATACTTTAGTATCCAGTACGGAGCCTCCATCGCTATCTCTTAGAATAATTGTAATATTTGATACCTCATCATTTTGAGATCCTTGAGAGGATCTATAAGCATCAATAGTTATTGTATATTCAGTTATTTCAGTTAATGTTTCTCCATTAACAGTTCCTCCTGCATTTTTTGATATTGTTACATGATTACCAGTAATTAACCATTCAATCCAAACAGATGAGCTAGTTTTTGCAAATAAAGCCCATTGACTTATGCAGTTAGAATTTGTACCTAATGTACTCCCTATAACTCCTTCTCCAGATGGATTAGTGTATTCTTCTGTAATAAAAATTGACATTTTTCCCATTATGTAGTAAATAGTCCAGAACCTTGATCAGATACTGAAAAGTTAAATTCTAATGATTGAGAAGTCGTTATAGCTAAGTCTGGAGTGTAAACTAAATATCCAGCATCAATTTCAGCTATTGTTAATTCTTGATTCACAACAACATTGACTCCATTAAATATAAGTAATCCATCTGCAGGTAAGTCTAATATTTTTACTTTAGACGGACTATCTCCTTCTGGATCAGCATAAGCTGGTGTTGTCCCACTAGTAAATTCTGCACTAGTGAAAGTTTTTGATTCAGCATAGTCTAATAATATAGTATTATTTCCTACTGAGCTTGGCTGTAAGTTAATAGCAACTGCAACAGACATTGTTATTTTGCCAGTAGTCAATCCACTTAAGGAGTTTGAACCTACATCTGCAGCATCAAAACTCCATAAAAAACTACCAGCTCCATTGCTAACATAGGTTAGATTGCCAGTAGTTATATTTGCTACTGAAATTAATTGACCTACTGTTACATTTACTCCTGACAATTTCAATGTTCCAGTAGAAGGAAGGCTTATAACTTTAATATAAGCTAAAGCATCGTTCTCAGGATCAGAGTAAGCAGGTGTTGTTTCTGTTGTAAAATTAGCTACGGTAAATACATGCGTAGCTCCGAAAGCTAATGATATTGTTTTTGCACCTATGGCAGTTGGCCTTCCATTTTGAAGGCCATTATTAGTTACTGTATATAACATTTTTATTATTTTGTTATGTTCAGTGTCACTGAACAGTTAAATTTATTGAACCCAAATCATTGATCCAGTATCTCGAACACTCGCATTAAATGAGTCAGTTGATACAGAGTTAGCATCTGGAGCAATATGATAAAATGCACCATTACTTAATTCATCTGCAGTAATAACTTGACCAGCTACAACTTCACTATCAAAATAGTAATACACACCAGTATTAGCATCTGATATTTCGTCAATTCTAATAGCATCTAAGTCATTTGATTCCGGATCAAAATAAGGTGCTATTGCTTCTGTTGTGAAGTCTGCTACTGTAAATACAGTAGTAGCTCTATTTGCTGCATATTGTGCTCTATCTCCCACTGTTTCTGGCTGATTTGATACTGTTATTGCTTCGACAGTTACTGTCATAGTAACTATATTAGAAACTAAAGGTAATTGAGAATCTGTGTCGTATGCACTATATGTGAATGATGTTCCGTAAGCAGTATCTACATTTCTAGTATATACTAATAATGAAGGATCACTAT
>CAJYBF010000059.1 GCA_913064935.1 uncultured Mollicutes bacterium | reverse complement strand
GGGCGCAACCTTTCGTATTACGATGGTTTTTCTTGAAATTGTCTTTGGATTCAAGCCCCCGGATATTGAATCACTTCCTGTAGTCTACGGATCTTTGGATGAAAATTATCTCACCGGCAGCGGATGATTTGGTCAACCAACAACTCAACCATTTTAGGATTCTTGAACATGGACATAAAAACAGCAAATATTCTGTTTGTGTGCACCGGCAATATTTGTCGCAGCCCTTTTGCACATGCCTTTTTTTCTAAAGTACCAATTATATCGTCTTCTTCATAATATACTTTTTCGTATCTTTTAATTCCTAATTTGTCTACATATTCCTTAGCATAAGGAATTTGTTCTATTAACTCAGATGGAGTTTTACTTCTACCTTCTTTGTATGCTGGGTATTCATCATGTCTAAAAGTCTTCTTTCCTGCGTCGAAAGCAACTAAAAAGTGAGTAAAATCTTCTTTCATCAACCTTTGCATCATATTAGCAAACCCAAACAAGCAATTTGTTGGCATCCCTTTAGAATTTCTCATCAAATTACCACTATAAGCTGTAGCGTAATAAGCTCTAAAAATCAAGCTAAATCCATCTACTAATATTAGTTTTTTCATCAAATCATCTCCATTAGTAATTTTAACATATATCAAAACCATATCATAATAATAGAATGAAAAATATTTATATGATAATCCTTTCTTTAGTGCTACTCATTATCCTGCTCTTATTAAAATCAACAGTGGAGGTGAACATAAAAAATAACTATCTACAATTGGTTAATAAAGATAATCCTATATCCAGTAATTATGAACCTAGTAATTTAGTATTAGTTAATATCCCTACAATTATCGACAAAACTATATATATATGTGACCCAGTCCTCCAAGCTTATGAGGAGCTATATTTAAATGCTTTGGAGAAAAATATCAAATTCTTCGTTTTTTCTGGATTTAGATCGTTCAGTTATCAAGAAGAAATATTTATTAATGAATATATCACGGCTAGACCGGGATACAGTAAGCACCAAATAGGTTTAGCACTAGACATTTATACTCCAGATGTAGGTCTAACTGAAGCACTTGGTGAACTACCAGAAGGTATATGGCTTGAACATCATGCTCACGAATATGGGTTCATTATAAGATATCCTAAAGGTAAAGAAGACATCACTAAATATGTGTATGAACCTTGGCATATAAGATATGTGGGAAAACACCACGCAAGAAAAATATATGAAGGTAATTTAACATTAGAAGAGTATTTAGAATAGTGGTATAATACTACTGGTGATAATATGTTATTAGAAATTATTCTTATATTAATAATTGGATATATAATAGGTAAAATATTTGAAAAAGTCGGCCTACCTAAACTATTGGGTTATTTGTTTGTTGGGCTTTTTTTAAGTTCGTTCCGTTTTTTAGTGCAGAAATCTTAGTATATAAAAAGCAAATTACGACTTTTGCTTTAGCAGTCATACTTTTGAAAGCGGGTTTAGGAATCGATTCTAAAACTCTTAAAAAGGTTGGAAAAAGGGCAGTTCTTCTTGGATTCATTCCGAACATTCTAGAAGGCTCAATCATTATTGTATTAGCAATAACTATTCTTGATCTTCCGTTCATTGAAGCTGGGATGTTAGGATTCATTGTTTCACCTATTTCTCCAGCTGTTGTTATTCCTTCAATGATTAGATTAAAAGATAAAGGGTACAATGGAAATGGCGTCCCAGTACTAAACCTAGCTAGTGCTTCGATAGATGATATTGTTAGTGTATTTATATTTAGTATTTTCCTAAGTATTTATTTAGGTGGGGTAGCAAACGAGAGTATCTCTTCTATAGTAACTCCGGTTGTTTATATTATTATTATGGTCTCAGGATTTTTTATATCAAAATACTCAAAACATAAAGATATTATTGTAACCTCTTCAAATAATATTTGGTCAGTTGCCCAAATATATTTGTTTGTGATTATAGGTTTACTGGTGAATGTCGAGATAGCGTTCACAGTTGGATTTACTGCAATTATTATAGTGCTGGTGGGATTAATTCTAAGGTTACTTGGAGTTTGGGCATGCTTATATAAATCTATCTTCACAATAAAAGAAAGGCTATTTTGCATGGTAGCCAATTTACCTAAAGCAACAGTTCAAGCAAGTTTAGGTGCAGTTCCATTGATTTATGGGGTTAAAAGCGGAGATTTAATATTAGCGATAAGTGCATTAAGCATAATTCTCACGGCTCCAGTTGGTTTAATTCTAATAGATAGACTAGGACCCATTTTATTAACTAAAGACTAAATAAAACTAAGATAATTTTATCTTAGTTTTTTAATAACTGGTTTATTAGTTCTTTGAATTCTATTATTTCCTTAGATCCAACTTCAGTTATTGTATAAATACCTCTATCAACTCTTTGAAACCATCCATAGTAATTCTTTTGAAGTAGGTTTGCTACTTGCTTATCACTAGTTAGAATCCTAAGTTCCTTAGTGGATTTAGGTTCTTCTTTTAAATAATGGGCCAGTTTAATAACTCTTTCTTTGTACGCGGTTACAATTTTAGTCCTACTAGTTCCTCCAAAATTGGAATTAGATTTTCTATTATTAAATTCTTCAATTAGTTGGTTTTTCTTTTTTTTGCTCTTTGCCTGACTTAACTTTACATCAAATACTTTTGGGAAAAATCTTACTTGTGCAATATCATTTTCCATATCTACTAGAATCAATCCTAGATGTAATCTTCTAAGGATAAATTCCTTTTCCTTAAAACTCTTTCCTATTAATTTTTTGTAGGGTGGTTTAGGTATAGCTATAAATACATTATCTGACAACCTTTGTCTATTAAGGGCTTGATAAAGAAGTTTAAACGTTAAAAGCATCTTCATTTCAACTATGATAATTTCATCACCTTTTACAGCTGTAATATCAGTTGACTTCACTTCCCCTTTAACTATATAGTCCTTTGCTTCGAACAATTTTTTTATAGGTAAATACATATCCATCTCTTTCATCTAATCACCAGTTCTATTCTACATAATAAGTAACTTTATATCAATCTTTCCTTAGATAGTTGTATTAATACACATTTTGAAAGTAAGGACATAAAATATATTGAAATGATTTTATTTTTTTAAAGGAGGAGAAATGAGCCCAGTAGAAGATACTCGTATAGGATTCTTGATACCTTTTTTGTTAGGGGCAGCTTTAACTACACCACTTTGGTATCGCCCTTACTGCGGACATAGATATCCATATTACCCTAGACCTTACCCATATTACCCTAATCCTTACCAATATGGTAATCAGTATGGAGGCGGTAATAACTACTATTCTGTAAATGTTGAAAATGATTATTATAATGGTGGAGGAAATACTATAGAAGGTGGCCCTGGATACGGATACCAACCTTATGGAACAGATCCTTGATATAGAAATTCCGATTCAATTAACAAGTCTAGATCAGAAGACCGTTACTATTCAGGAAATAATAAGTTCTATGCCTATTATTATCCATCACATTATATTCCGCATTATCCATTCTATCCGTTTTATCCTTATGCAAAACACGGAGGGTATTATTATCAGCACGGATTCAAATTTGGATTTAGAAATGACTCAAAAGATGAAAGCCGAAACCAAAATGGTTTTGGTTTTGGTCATGGTGGAGGATTCAACTTAGGACTTGGATTACTTTCTCGTTTTCTATATAGACCTTTCAATCCCATCTATTGTAAAAATAGTCCATATTGTTACTATCACGGAAATCCTTACTACCAGTCACTTTATCCATATTAAAAGTTATCCGAAGATAACTTTTTTTTATAGATTAAATTTTGACATAACTTTTTTAACAGCAGGGTAAATAGCATTAACAATTGGTCCACCCGTAACAAGAATGATTATAGTCCCTACCCATACAAGATTTGGCAAGTCATAAATCACCGCTATAGCTACTCCAATAATTAAAGCAACAAGTTCCATTAATTGTTTTGTTCTACCGAATGTTAGACCTGTTCGAAGTGATAATGATTCAACGAAGAAATCTATTGAAGGTAAAATAATATTTGTAACTCTAGCAATATTAATTCCTATTAGTACAGTAACTAAACCTCCAATTAAGGTCAGATAGCCAAGCACTACATTTGTAATAGGGTCATTGTTTTGAGTAACAACATCAACTAAAAAGCCTATATAAAGTCCGGTTATCAATAGTAAAAGTACTGTAATGTCGGGCCATTTTTTTCTTAATATAAAGCCCATAGTTATTAAAATAGCTGATTGAGCTGCAAAACCAAATGTAAAACTAATATTAAATGCTTTCACTGAATTCGCCATTAGCAAATCCCATGGTCCAACTCCAACATTAGCAATCAGGATGAATCCAACACCAAATCCAATCAATGTCATCCCGATGAAGTAAAATAATAACTTCTTAAGCATTTAATTTCTCCAATATTTCATATAAATCTTTCATATCTTCTATCATAAAGTCTGGATTAACTTTTAATAAATTCTCTTTACCTTTAAATGACCAAGCTACTCCACAAGAATAAATGCCCGCGTTATTCCCTGACAATACATCACTTTGGTTATCTCCAACCATTATTGCTCCTGTATGCTTTAACTGAGATAATGCTTTATCTACTGGTTCTCTGTCAGGTTTAGGTTTTTCTACGTCCTCTAAAGCGACGAATACATCGAAATATTCTTCTAATCCATAATGTGTAAATGATGGCCAAGCTGCTTCTTTGAACTTAGTAGTTACTATTCCTAAGTTATATCCTTGTTTTTTTAATTCCTTGATAACTTCAACTACATTAGGATATATCTCAAAATAGTCAAACTCATTCTCTACATAGAATTTTCTATAATGTTTTATCATATTTTGAATAGTTTCTTCTTCTTTGAAGTACGCGTAAAATGAATCATATAGTGACGGCCCGATAAACCCTTTATATGTTTCTAGATCATACTCAAACTCAGGAACATATTTATTAAAAACTGATTCAAAAGATTTTAGTATAATCTCATTCGTATCAATCAATGTACCATCTAAATCAAATAATATTGTGTCTACTTTTTTCATATTTTCTACCTCGCAATTTTTCTTAATTATTATATCATACCTTTTTAAAAACAGGTGATTTATTACATTCTATTTATTATCTTTAGTTATTAAGATATACTTAGAAGGGGTGACTGTTATGATTTCAAAAACAAGTTATAAAAACTATGCTAGATGTCCTAGATATTTCTCTCTTGAACTAATAGAAAAAAGACAAACTGATGCAATAGTAAATGCTCAAGATGATGAAGTTAGAGAAATGATGCAATCAATGTTTTCTGATGGCGAGAATTTGCTTGATGTTTCAAACGAGCAATTAGAAGCCATGATGCTATACTTTAACAAACTAGAGGAGATTTCAGCTAAAATCGTTGGCGAGTATTTTGACGGTGAAATAACCTATTCCTTAAAAACAAAATCCCAAAAATCATATGATTGTTGGGGAGAAAACTATCAATATATTTGTTACGTTGATATTTATTTAGATAAAGGACAGACTTTTAATATATTAGAAGTTAAAGCTACGACTACAAATAAATTCACGTCTCTTAAGTATAAAGAAAATAAAGAGACCTTTCATTTATTTGAAAAGGTTAATAATACATATATCTTACAAGAGGAATTAGATCAAAACTACGATATATCAAATAAATATAAGAATCAAAGGAGAAAATTGTTTAATAAATATAGTGATACAGGAAAATATGTATACGATTTAGCAGTTCAAAGATGGATTATTGAGCATCATCATTTGCAAAATAAGACAGAACATCTTTTAGTTAATGCAAAATATTATTTAGTCGTTCTTAACGGCGAGTATATATTTGATGGCAAAACCGAAATTGGCGACTATCCTAAAATTGATAATCAAGAAATTGCTTGCTTCATTGATTTAACTGCAGTAACAAAAGAATATCAATCTATGATTGATTTAGAAGTTCTTGAAGTAGAAAAACATCTTGATGAAAGAGAATTATCTGAGGGATCTTATAATCTTGGGATACATTGTCAAAAGAAAAAAACAACAGAGTGTAAATACTCATCTATTTGTTGGGATATACTTCCAAAAGCTAATTCTTTACTAACATACATTGATAACCATCACGGGTTTAAAGATTCTAACGATACGAAGCATTTACCAATTGATTTAATAAACTCAGGTAAGGTTAAAATGAATGATATCCCAATATCATGGTTGCATAGAGAAAAGAATCAAATCCAAAGAACTGTCCTAAATACGGGTATTACCTATAAAAACAATAAAAAAATAACTGATGGTCTAAGTGTACTGAAATTTCCAATATATCATTTAGACTTTGAATCGTTCCCTTGCCCATTACCAAGATATCACGGCGAGAAGCCATATACACAATCAGTTTTTCAGTACTCATTACATGTTCAAGAAGGTTATAACGACTGTTGAAAGAATAAAAATCCTTTTGATTAAGTAGCAAGTTAAAAATACGTCAAACGATTAGATATTATTAATTCTCAGTATATAAA
>CAJYBF010000058.1 GCA_913064935.1 uncultured Mollicutes bacterium | reverse complement strand
GAGGCGAAGATGATGGTGGCAAAAGAGGACAGCGAACTATCTTTTGACGACATCACGAACTTGGTCTATGGTCTCTTAAAAGAGCGGGTGGACAGTGAGTTTCTCTATTTTAGACTCGATGCCAAGATCTCACACGTTCTGCTTGATGAATTTCAAGATACAAATCCGATACAGTGGCGATTATTACAACCGCTTATAGAAGAATTTAGTCAAGACCAGGGTCAGAATCAGAATAACGAAGCAGAATCACTAACTGGTTCTGATGAGAGCCGTAGTGTCTTACTGGTTGGCGACACTAAACAATCAATTTACCGATGCAGGCGCGCAGAGCCAAAATTATTTCCCATCGCAAGTGAATTTATTGAGCAACAGTTTACCAGTGATCGGATGCAACTCAATGCTTCGTGGCGTTCATCACCTGCAATTATTGATTTTGTAAATAAAGTATTTTCGAACACGACACTCGGTAAGGTTATTGATGATTTCCCCGAACACAAAACTGAACTCCAGGATTTACCAGGCAGTGTTACTTTGCTCGACTACCCGGTTACATTGGAAGATGTTGAGACGGAAAATAGCATTAAAGATGAAGCTGGCTTTCGTAACCCTCTTCTACTTCCACGCATAGAAAAACAAAGTGTACATCCGTTAAGTTTAGCGATCGTTAATTATAAAGAATCAAAATTAATAGAAGTTATGAATTTTGAGAATGTAGATGGTATGGGGTTAACTGGTAGTATAGATAATAAGAATATAGCAGTTGGATCAATTAGATTAATGAACCAGCTTAATATTAAGACGAATCAATTTAATGAGGAACTAGAAAAACTACAAAACGATGGTAAAACGATAGTTTATGTTAGTGTAGATAATAAGATTGAAGCTTTAATAGGGATTGCAGATGTATTAAAGCCAGATGCTAAAAATGTTATAGATAACTTACACGCTAGAGGAATTGATACTTACATGATATCCGGAGACAATTCATTCGTTGCGAATGCAATCGCAAAAGAATTGAATATAAAAAATGTTTACGGGGGAGTATTACCTTCAGAAAAAGCTAATATTGTTACAAAAATAAGAAATAGCGGAAAGTTTGTTGCATTTGTTGGAGATGGAGTGAATGATGCACCAGCACTAAAAGCTGCTGATGTAGGAATCGCGATGAGTTCAGGTAGTGACATTGCGATTGATTCAAGTGACGTTACGTTATTGTCACATGATTTGAATTTAGTTAATAAAGCTATAGATATATCGATAGTAACGTTTAGAAATATCTTGCAAAACTTTGGTTGGGCATTTGGATATAACATTTTAGCTATTCCACTTGCAGCATCAGGATTATTAAATCCGATGATTGCTGGAGTTGCGATGGCATTTAGTAATATAACTGTAGTAAGTAATGCTCTTAGACTTAAGAGATTTAAGTTTAAAGATTATAGTGAGGAGGATACTATGAGTAAAGTAACATTGAACGTACCAAGTATGGCATGTGGTCACTGTAAAGGTACAATTGAAGAGGCATTAAAAGCGATAAATTTAGAAGCTCAGGTAGTTTTGGATAATAAAACAGTATTAGTTGATGAAGCTAATGTTGAAGCAGCTAAATCTGCTATTGAAGCTGCTGGTTATCCTGTAGAATAAGATAAATAGTGTAATATTAGAAAATAACTTCGTTTGAAGTTGTTTTTTTGAGTAAAACATTTGATTTTTTGGATAAATATGTTATATTAATAGTTGGTAAAAAGGAGTGATAAAATGAGCGTAAAAGTAGAAAAATTAGAAAATGGTAAAGTTAAGTTAACTATTACTGCTGATAAGGCAATTTTTAATACTGGAATGGATTTAGCTTTCGAAGAAGAAGTTAAAGAAGTTGAGTTAAAAGGATTTAGAAAAGGTCAAGTTCCTAGAGCGATGTTCGAGAAACGTTTTGGAGAAGCACGTCTTTATGACAAAGCGATTAATCATTGTATTAATGAGACTTACCCAAAAACAATTCAAGAAGAAAAAGTTGAAGTAGTAGCACAACCTTCTATCGATTTTGATTACGAAAGTATCGGTAAAGATAAAGACTTCACTTATACAGCTGAAGTTACGGTTAAACCAGATGTTGAACTTGGAGAGTATGTTGGAACTAAAGTTAAACATTTATCTACAAGAGTTTTGAAAAAAGACTATGAAGCTGAACTAGAAAATATTTTGTCTAGTAAATCTGAATTAGTTCCTAAAGAATCAGATGTACTTGAAAATGGAGATACTTCAATTATTGATTTTGAAGGATTTAAAGATGATGAACCATTTGAAGGTGGAAAAGGTGAGAACTTCTCACTTAAAATCGGAAGTGGACAATTTATCCCTGGATTTGAAGAAAAAATGATCGGAATGAAAGTTGGAGAAGATAAAGAAGTTAATGTATCTTTCCCTGAAAACTATCAAGTTCCGGATTTAGCAGGTGCTCCTGTAGTATTCAAAGTTAAATTACATGAAATAAAAGTAAATAACTCACCTGAATTAACTGATGAATTAGTTAAAGAATTAGAAGGTGATGCTGAAACTGTAGTCGATTTCGAAAAAGAAGTTAGAGAAAAAATAAAATTAGGAAAAGAAACTCAAAACAAAAATGCTGTTATTGATAAAGTAGTTCAAGTTGCGAGCGAAAATGCTAAAGTTGAAGTACCTCAAGAAATGGTTGATTCAGAAGTTGAGAGAATGATGAAAGATACCGAAGCTCAAGCTAAACAATACGGTATGGAATTAGAGATGTTCTTACAATTAAATGGAACAGAAATTACTAAATATAAAGAACAATTAGGTACTAGAGCTCTTTCAAGTGTTAGATTTAACCTTGTGTTAGCAGCAGTTGCTGTTAAAGAAGAGTTAGTTGCTACTGAAAAACAATATGATGAAGCTTACACAATGTTAGCTACACAATATAGTATGGAGCTAGAGAAACTTAAATCTGTTTTCCCTAAAGAAATGTTAGATGAACAATTAAGAACACAGCTTGCTGTCGATTTCTTAGTTGAAAAATCAGTTAAAGAGTAATTAATTGCACGACTATGTCGTGCTTTTTATTTGCTATATTTTGATTATGAGTATTATTTCAAATCTCAAAGATATAATATTAAACGAACGATTATATGTATGGATTAAACTGGAGGTGCATTATGAAGAAAGAGATTGTTTGTTCTTTTTGTGGTAAAAGTATAAAAGAAATAGATAAATTGATTTCTGGAGACAATGCTTATATATGTAATTCATGTATAGAGATGTGTTATGAAATAATAGTAAAAGATTATAGTTTTCCAAGTAATGATTTCATTATTCCGGCTATTCCTACACCACATGAGATTTTTTCAAAATTAAGTGATTATGTCATAGGTCAAGAAAATGCTAAAAAGGTGCTTTCTGTTGCGGTTTATAATCACTATAAACGACTAAAGTCAAACCAAGATGACGATGGAATTTGCATAGAAAAAAGTAATATACTTTTAGTAGGAAAAACAGGTTGCGGAAAAACGTTGCTTGCTAAAAAATTATCTGAGATCCTGGATGTTCCCTTCGCAATTGCAGACGCAACTAGTTTGACTGAAGCTGGATATGTTGGTGAAGATGTTGAAAACATTTTAGTGAGATTACTTCAAGCATCAGATTATGATCTTAATAGAGCTGAAAAAGGAATTGTTTATATAGATGAAATCGACAAACTTGCAAGGAAGTCTAGTAATCCTTCGATAACAAGAGATGTTTCTGGTGAAGGCGTACAACAATCTTTACTTAAAATTCTTGAAGGAACTGTTGCTAATGTTCCTCCCCAAGGAGGAAGAAAACATCCAAATCAAGAGTTCATTAAATTTGATACTAGTGATGTATTATTCATATGTGGTGGTGCTTTTGAAGGTATTGAAGAAATAATTAAGAAAAGAAATGGTAGAAAAACGATTGGGTTCAATAAAGATAAAAGTAAGAATGAAATCATTAAGAACATCAATCATGAAGATATTACTAAATATGGGATGATTCCAGAACTAGTAGGAAGGATTCCAATATTATCGTCATTAAGTGTTTTAAATAAGGAAGATCTTGTAAGAATTATGACAGAACCAAAAGATGCTATTATAAAACAATATAAAAAGATATTCAGAATGGATGAAGTTGAATTAGATTTTACAGATGATGCTATAAACGAAATAGCCGAGAGTGCTCTTAAAAGGAGTATAGGTGCTAGAGGTATAAGATCTATTCTTGAAGATGTGATGATCGATATTATGTTTGATCTACCTAAGAGTAAAATTAGTAAATGCACAATATCTAAAGAGATCGTTTTAAACAGTAAGAAAGAACAAAATCTTGATATAAGTGCCTGAGGGGAAACCCTCTTTTTTTTGGAGTGAGTTCCTATTAGCATTTTACTATCTATGCTATAATGTAATGTACTAGACTTAATATTGTATATATTAGAAAATTGGAAATAATAACAAGTGATTGAAATTGAAAATATAATGTATTATTAAAAATGGAGAGGTGATATTATGCAAACTAATAAAATAATTGAAAAAGCTTATCCAGCAATGGCAATTAGAGGAGTAGTAGCATTACCAGACAATGATATAAGATTAGAAGTAGGTAGGGAGTTCAGCAAGAAAGCTTTACTTGAAGCAGAAAAATCTGACAATAAGATAGTTTTATTGATTCAAAAAAATCCTTTAGTTGAAAAGCCTAAGGAAGCAGATTTATACGATACAGCTATAATCGGTAAAGTAACTATGAAAATTAAATTACCTAACGGTAACTATAAAGTTAAAATAAAGGGTATTGTTCGCGCGAAGATAAACTACTTTGTAAGCGAAGAACCTTATTTTAGTGTATTTGCTGAATCTATACCAAGCATACAAACAAACGTTGATGAGGAAATTGCATTAATTAGAATGATAGTTAACGAGGTCGTGGATAATTCTGACGACATCTTTATGAATGGTAAAAATGTTGTTTCAGCAATTCAAAGTGGAGTGACTTCTGAAAAACTTTCTAACATCGTAGCTTTTAACCTAAAGATTCATGAATCTGAAAAGGTTAAATACTTATCAAATCCTAACGTTAATGAAAGATTAGAATATGCTTTGAAGGATATTGAAAGAGAGAAATATTTACGAGGATTAGAAAACAATATAAATAAACAAGTTCGTGAAAGTATTGATGAAAATCAAAAAGAGTATTACTTAAGAGAAAAAATGAAAGCTATTCAAAATGAACTTGGGGATAAAGCGAAAAAAGAAACAGAAATTGATATCCTTAAAACTAAATTAGTTGATAAAGGTATGCCTTCTGATATTGAAGAAAAGGCCCTTAACGAATTAAGTAGATATGAAGCACTTCCAGTAAGTTCTGCTGAAAGTGGAGTTATTAAAACATATTTAGATTTTTTAATTGATTTACCTTGGACAGAAGCAACTATAGATAATGATGATCTTAAGAATGCTGAAAAAGTACTTAACGATGGGCATTTTGGCTTAGAAAAAGTCAAAGAGCGTATTTTAGAGTATTTAGCAGTAAAGATTGCTACGAAAAAGAATCCACAAACAATTCTTTGTTTAGTAGGACCTCCTGGTGTAGGGAAAACATCATTAGCTCATGGTATAGCTGAAGCTTTGAATAAGAAATTCGTTAAAATAGCTTTAGGTGGAGTTAAAGATGAGTCTGAGATTCGCGGACACAGAAGAACATATATCGGTGCACTTCCTGGTAGAATTTTACAATCTATCAAAAAATCAAAAGTTATTAACCCATTATTCTTAATAGATGAAATCGATAAAATGAGTTCACACTTTAGAGGAGACCCTGCTTCTGCAATGTTAGAAGTACTTGATCCTGAACAAAATCAGTTCTTTAGTGATCATTATCTTGAAGAGGAATACGATTTAAGTAATGTCTTATTTATCGCTACTGCAAACTATTTAGAAAATATACCTGCACCACTTAGAGATAGAATGGAAATAGTACAGCTTTCTTCTTATACTGAAGAAGAGAAACTTCAAATCGCCAAGAAACACTTAGTTCAAAGACAAATTGATCTTCATGGATTATCTAAAGATAAATTCAAAGTTTCTGATGCTGCTATTCTTGAAATGATTCAAAAATACACAAGAGAAGCCGGAGTTAGACAACTAGATAGATTACTTGGTTCACTTACTAGAAAAGCAATTCGCAAAATTCTAGAAAAAGACATCACGAAAGCAAGTATTTCGAAAACTAACTTAAGTGATTATTTAGGGAAACCTTTATATAGCCACAACTTGACTAGTGAAAAAGATCAAATAGGTGTTGTTACAGGTCTTGCTTACACACAATTCGGTGGAGATACATTACCAGTTGAAGTAACTTACTATCAAGGTACTGGTAAATTAGTACTAACTGGAAAACTTGGTGAAGTTATGAAAGAGTCTGCTATGGCTGCGCTTAGTTTTGTGAAATCAAATGCTAGTAAATACAAAATTGATTCTGATTTATTTAAATCAAATGATATTCATATTCATTGTCCAGAAGGTGCTGTACCTAAAGATGGACCAAGCGCTGGAATAACAATCACTACAGCTATCGTTTCAGCTTTAACTAATAGAAAAGTAAACAGATTAACTGGAATGACTGGAGAAATCACTTTGCGAGGTCGTATATTGCCAATCG
>CAJYBF010000057.1 GCA_913064935.1 uncultured Mollicutes bacterium | reverse complement strand
ATGCATTCATTTATGCATACCCGTTTCTCCAGGGTTACCTGTAATGATTTTATTGTATCTTAATTCAAGCAGTGTGCTTAGTCCTTCGTTAGCGATAAAAATCAAATCGCCACCTTTTCCACCACTTCCACCAGCAGGCCCACCCATTGGGACATACTTTTCTCTTCTAAAAGCAACGATTCCGTCGCCTCCTGAGCCTGCTTCTATTTTAATTTTTACTAAATCTACAAACATAACTTTTGCCTACTTTCATTTGTACCTATACAGTTATTATTTTAGTGTTATCATCTTTTAAGAAGTCAGATAATTCCACTCCCGTACCTTTAACTTCAATTCCTACTTTAATGAGTTCATTTGTAACTCCAAGGTTGTCGCTACAACCAATACAAGCAATTACTCTAACGCCATCATGAATCATTGCTTCTACATCTAGTTTTAAACTATCATTATCAGCCAACAGTTTTTGACTAGCGCCCCATATCAGTAGAACTACTTCATTAAACCATTTTTGTTTAATCGAATTATGAGTATAGGGTATTACTAAGTTCTCAACATCAATAATATTATCTGTTTTCCATAAGACAACTAACTTATTCATCTTGACCTCCAAATTGACTTAGTATCAATTCAAAAGCATCTCTATTGATGCTTTTAAGGAATCCTACTTCTTTGAATCCTAATTTCTTCAGTAGGTTCTGCATTATATAGTTATTTGCGTGGGTATCTATTTTTATACTTGTGAAACCTTTTTCTAGTGATAAGTTCACTGCAAATTCAAATAACTTCTTTGCAATTCCTTTTCTTCTTAGAGTAGGGTCAACTAATATTCTATGAATAACAATAGATGAGTCATCTGTCCAATTTGTTAATTCCTTATAAGGAGGATCATTTTCCTCAGCAATCGCCATTACACCCTGAATAGTACCGTCTTCAAGGATATACAAAGTTCCATTTTCTATATCTTTTTCATAGTGAGATTTTCTTGGATATGATAGATCCCACTGTGGAATATTGTGTTCAGTCATCGTCTCTATTACAGAGACTGCCAATTCATCAATTTTATTCAAATCTTTTTCTACAGCTAATCTTATCATACTATCTCCTTAAGTTATCTATCAATTATATCAAAAAAAGTACACAAAGTGTACTTTTGATTACTCCACTGGGTAAACTGATACTTGTTTTTTGTCTCTGCCTTTACGTTCGAATTTCACAGTACCAGTAACTTTTGCAAATAAAGTGTCATCTCCACCTCTACCTACATTGTTACCTGGAAAAACTCTAGTTCCTCTTTGTCTGTACAAAATTGAACCTGCAGTAGCAAACTGACCATCTGATTTTTTAGCACCTAGTCTTTTAGAAGCAGAATCCCTACCATTTCTAGTAGACCCTACACCTTTTTTAGATGCAAACAATTGTATATTTAGTTTTAACATGTAAACACACCTCCTATTTGTATATTTTTATATGTTTAGGAAATTGTAATTCTAATTCCTTTAGTGTTTCGAATAAATTTTCAATCAATAATAATACTTCCTTAGAATTATTATTAATTGTAACTCTAATATATCCTTCTTCTTCATTTTCTACTATATTATTTTAATCTTTATTTATGAATTTCTTTATATCTTTAAAGGATGTAATAGAGATTGAACTTGCTGCAGCGCATACGATATCCTTGTCTCTTTCAGCATATCCAGAATGACCACTAAGTTCGATTACTTTAACATCACCGTCTTCGTACTTTACACTAATCATAATTAAGCGTTTATTTTGTTAATTACGACTTTAGTATATGGTTGACGATGACCTTGCTTTTTACGATATTTCTTTTTTGGTTTAATTTTGAAAATTATGATCTTTTTTTGCTTACCATGCTTTTCGATAGTTCCATCAACAGTAACACCATTTAAATATGGAGTTCCTACTTGAACTTTACCATCCGAAACCAAAAGTACTTTGTCAAACTTTACATCATTACCAGCTTCAACATCTAACTTTTCAATGTAGATTGTCATTCCTTCTTCTACACGTATTTGTTTCCCACCAGTTTCAATAACTGCATACATACTTTCGCACCTCCTCATTAGATTTTTTAAGACACGCCATTATGGTAGCTAATTAGCTTTGAAAACCACTTCCTGTGCGGTTGCGAAATGCAACAATTAATAATATCACAATCTAACTATGTAGTCAACAAATAGTTCGATTGAATTAATCAGTAGTTAATTATATCATATAGTCCTTAAAATTCAATGATTTTATCAATTGGTTCTCAGTTACAATCTTTCCATTATCCATAAAAATATTGTTGAATCCTCTATATATATTTTTAAGATTCACATTATCGTGACTCTTTATAGGCAATTGCCGCTTAAAAAGTACTTTATCGTTTAAAAATGTCCAATACTTAATCTCAACATTTTTTAAGTTTTGATAATTAATGTAAAGCAGAACTACAGAAATTAAAACTATATTGATTGAATTGTTTACCGTACCGTAGTAAAGAAGTAAAGATGATGACAATAATGAAGTTATAAAAACTACTCGCAAGACGGTTCTGAATTTAATAAATCTGCACAAAGTCGTTTCTAACAATCGTCCTCCATCGAGTGGGTATATAGGTAGTATGTTAAATAATAGAATAATTATGTTTATTTGATAGAGTGATTCAAATTGTAAAAGAAAAAATGATCCAACTGGACCAGCTAAAATAATTATGAATTCCTCTAATAAACTAACGTTTTGGTTATCCTTTACTTCGAATATCCCTCCAAAAGGTAAAATCGTAATTCTATGTACCTTCTTCTTAAAAATTTTACTAGCCACTACATGAGAAAGCTCGTGAAATATAATCGAAAAAAATACAATTAACAATTCATATCCAAAACCAGCTAAAAGGCAAAGCAGAAACATTATGTATGTCGTAAAATGTATCTTTATTTTCATACATCTAATATCGTTAATTTATAATAATAATCTTCATCATAAAAGGAAGTTCCAATAATATCTCCTATCGTTACGTAGTCATATATAGATACAGATACAGAAAAGAGATTTTGATAATTATATTCTAGTCCATCTATTCCTTTGATAAGCACTTTGTTACCTACATCATCTGTGCTAATTGAAACTACTACGCCAACTGTGTCTGAAGTTGCTGCTTCCTCATATATTTTTAATTCTGAACCATTATAATCTATGTTTCTATTTTCATTAAAAACAGGTACATCCTTTTCAATATGGAAGAAACTAAGTACGTCTCCATTATAAAAATCCATAACTTTCAGAAAATTTCCATGTCTTTCGAGAGGAACCTTAACAATAGCTAATGAACCTGCATTGAAAATTTCCAATAACATAATAAACCCAAATAGAAATAAACATATGTTTAATCTATTCACTATTTCTGTAGGTTGTTTCTTCTTCAACTTTATCACCCACTTAATTATATTAGCTTGGACTATTTAAAATAACCTAGTTCATTTAAGCTGATAAAACTGTCACTACCAATGATAATGTGTTCTATTACTTTTATACCTACTATCTCACCTGCATTTATTATTTGCTTTGTTACCTCAACATCTTGGGGACTAGGCGTAGGATCACCACTTGGATGATTATGGACTAGTATAATCGATGCTGAAGATAGTTTCACTGCCCACTTGAAAACTTCTCTTGGATGGACTAATGACATGTTTAATGATCCGATAAATATCGTTTTCTTTGAGATCATATTATTCTTAGTGTCCAAGAAAATCGCAATGAATCTTTCTTGTTTAATTCCAACAAAGTCATTTTTTAAGTGATTATATACGCTCCTTGGTGTTATAACTTTAACACTAGTTTTTGCTTGATTAACTCTTCTACCTAATTCTATAGCTGCAACTATAGTTAATGCTTTTGCTGGACCGACTTCTTTTACAGAAGTTAACTCTGTCACTGTAGTATCAACAAGATTGGAAATATCATCTATTGTTTTGATAATTTCATTACCAACTTCGATTGCCGAGATGTTTTTAGCACCAGTACGTAGTAATATCGCAAGTAGTTCATTATCTGATAAAGCGATTATTCCAAGTTTTTCAGCTCTTTCTCTTGGTCTTTCTGTTTTTGATATTTCCTTAATTAGCATACTATCCCCTATTTTCTACGAGTAATTTAAAGGTATCGAGCCTTATTCTGTCTAACAATTCTTCTTCTTGGACATCCTGCAAATATGATAAGTCTCGGTAAAACTCGATATTTAAATTTTTAAGTTCTTTGAATGACTCTGACAAAGTGAAATCCTCATTATTCAAAGATTTCATATAATATGAAAGTCCTTCTTCCCAAAAAACTAGTTCATTCTCTGAATAGTCACTTATATAGTTATATAAAAATCTGGATTTTACTACATAAGGAATTTCGGAGTAATCTAAAAGCACAAGAATTGACTCAAATTCATCGTTAAGAGCTATGCCACAATAGACATTAAATGTGTCATTTTCATAAACAACAGTATTTGGTATTCCGTTTTCTTGTAAAGTAGACTGCATGTTCATCACTCCGTCTAAGCCCTCATACTCGCCTACATGCAATAAGTATGTTTTCTCCTCACTTGATACTTCCTTTGAATTTACGATATTTACTTTATCTTGTATAAAAAACCCGAAAACAACTCCAATTATTATCCCAACAATAATTCCTACGAAATCCATATCTTTTTTCAATCTAATCACCCCACGAGAATACTAATAGATTATTATAAATGAATTTGTAAAAAAAAATAGTCTACTAGACTATTTTTGTCTTATTAAAGAAATAAAATATAGTGATCCACAATATACTGTCATATTGTCTTTAATGATAAGTTTAAATGTATCTTTATAGTCTTTTACAAGATGCTTATTTGCATGTTGTGATACCTTATATAAATTAACTGATTTCTCTGCTCTAGGATAATCAAACTCAGTAAAGATGATTTCATCCACATGTTTTTCTAGAGTTTGAATCATTTGTGGATAGTCTTTATCTTTAAAACATGAATATATAACTGTTTTAGGTTTATCAATCTTATCTAGAAAATTCGCAAGTGATTTAATTCCATCCAAGTTATGTGCTCCATCAACGTATACATTATCATCAATTTTTTCTAATCTACCCGGCCAAAATGTCTTCTTAAGCCCAGTAAGTATGTGTTCATTAGTTATTACTAAACCTTTGTTTTTTCTAAGATAGATAAGAGTTTCTATTGCTAATGATGCATTAAATGCTTGATGTTCTCCAAGCATAGATAATTTAACATCAAATTCCTTATATTTAAAAGTTGTAGATGATTCAGTTATTTTAAGCGAGTAAATATTATCTATAAAAGTAAGATCTACATTTCTAACGTTACAATACTCCAACACAAATGGTTTTAATTCCTTAGATATTGATGTAATTAAATTTGTTCTTACGATTCCTAATTTTTCTTTAGCTATCTCTTCTATGGTATTACCTAATGTTTCCATATGATCCATACCAACATTTGTTATAACTGCAACTTCCTTGTCTATTACATTAGTGGAATCTAATCTTCCTCCAACACCTGTTTCAATAATTGCGTAATCTACGTCCATATCTTGAAAGTATAAAAATGCAGCAATTGTTAGTATTTCGAAGAAAGATAACTCCAAATTCGCTGTTAGTAAGTTAAGTTTTATAGTATTTATGTATTTAATGAAATCAGTATCAGATATATATTGATTGTTGAAAGTGATTCTTTCATTAAATACCACAACGAAAGGTGATATGAATGTACCTACATTATAACCTGCAGTTATAAGAGCACTTTTTATATATGAAAGTGTAGAACATTTACACTTTGTTCCCGCAATATGTATACATTTAAAATAAATAGGATTATTAAAAACATCCATTGCTTTTTTCATTCTACTTAAGTCAAATTTTTTCTCGAAATCCCTAGGTTCATAGAGCCATTCCAAACATTCATCCATTGTATCAAACATCTAACCACATCCTACAGTAATTATCTTATCTAATTCTTTATGAATAGTAAATAGAAATGCAATAAAAAACGGCGAATCTCGCCATTAATGTTATTATTGTTCTTTTTCAGATTTTCTTCTTGCGATTACAGCTTCAGAAATAATGTGTGGACATTCTCGATATGAATCAAATTCCATTTCAAAAGTCCCGCCGGCTTGAGTTAATGATTTCAAGTAGGGCAATAATTTGTAAAGATTGTTTTGATAAAAACAATGCAAAAAACTAAATCTGTTATTTTAGTAATGAAAAGAAATGAAATTAGCCATCTTTTCCCACTGTGCAATTGATACAATTACAATTGATAATTATAATTATGAACAAATTGGTGGGTCTGCTTGTTATTGTGGAATTACCGCAAGACAATTCAAATTTGATGTAGACTTGTTTACAAAATTTGGTCCTGATTTTCCAAAACAATATCTTACTGAACACAAAATAAATTTTCTAAACTCTGAATCAGAAAAAAATACTACTAAATTTGCTATTTCTATTACTGGTTCAGACAGAACTCTAAAACTTGAAAATGAGTGTGACAAAATAGATTATTCTAACGTTGATGCTGATGGACATATTGTAAGTCCAATATATCATGAAATCTCTGATGATACTTTTAGAAAAATCAAGAGTGACTCAAATTTTCTTTTTGTTGATCCTCAGGGTTTTTTGAGACAAAAAGACTCTCAAAATA
>CAJYBF010000056.1 GCA_913064935.1 uncultured Mollicutes bacterium | reverse complement strand
GGATAAGTTGAAAAAGAAATACGAAGGACACAAAGACCCTAAAAGTAATAAGCTAAGTCATATTATTTGGCAAAGATATGCGTCAAGCGTTTGGGATGATGTGAGAATAGATAACGTTTTACCATTTAGAGAAAGTAGAGATGAGGACGACGAAAAGCACGTACACCCGTTGCAATTAGATGTAATTGATAGGATTGTAGAGTTATATTCAAATCCTGGTGAGGTGGTTTTTACTCCATTTATGGGAGTTGGAACTGAAGTTTTTAGTCCTGTATCTTTAGGTAGAAAAGGTGTCGGAGTAGAGCTAAAAGATAGTTATTTTAAACAATCACTATTAAATATGAAAGAAGCTAATCAAAGATTTGCAGAACAACAAAAACAAAAAACATCAAAAAATATTCGATTAATACCTTTTCGAAAAATTTACAGCGATATACTGAAAGGCGGAAGCCTTGTAGAAATAGAGCTAGAGCCAGAAGAACCTCAATTACCCAGCCTATTAAGTGAACATACGACAGAAGATCATGTAAATGAACCAATAGTACGGGCTGTCGCACAAACAAAAGCCAAACACTGGCTAAAAACATTTCACGGAAACCTACCCTGGGGAAGTAGAGGCATAAACCCTATCACCAGACAAATACTTATAAATTGGATTCAAACAACAAATGACAGAATAGCACTAATATTTGCTCTTATGATTTGCACAGGAAATCGTATCGAACGCGTACTTGAAATGAAACTGGGAGTAAAAGGTGATATTTCATATAAAGGCTACCACAAAACATATGAGCGCCCTAAAAAAAGCAAAGAACCTGCCGAGGAAATAGCCTACCTGCTCGATCAATCTACCAATAAATACACCCTGCCATTACCATTATTTTTAGTTGATAAATTAGCCCCCTATTTAAAACAGACCAAGAATGAGAACACCCTTTCAGGAGCATTGGGACTAGATATTGACGTACGCAAGGAGATGGCATCAAAACAAGTAAAAGAGTTAATTAAGTGTGGCGCAACAGGCCTGTCTATTGACCGTATACCTATTGTGCTAACTGAAATAATATCAGAACAAACGGGTGATGAATTCTTATCCTATCTACTAGCCGGTAGAGTAGGCGATATGCCACCCGTGAGCGCTTATTACAGCTCATATACTATTGATGAACTTGAAAAAGCTTACCACGATGCTGTATACAGGATTTTCAAATAAGTATGTTACGCGTTGGTACTAAATTATCCAATTCTTTAGAGGTATTTCAAAATAGCGTTAGGGAATTAATAACAGCAACGACTCAAAGAATGGAGCTGTCTTCGGACTTCATCGAAATACATAACACTTATACAGCCTACACATCATTACTTTTATTTCATGCTACGGGCCATAGACCTGTAGTTGATCCATTTTGTTACCAAAATGACATGGACTTAATTAATCAATTTATTATCGTAGAAGATAAGGTAACAGTTGAGAGCAATCGGTTACGTTTATCAGCATTGCCTAGCATTGCTATCGAACAAATTAATGCATATAAAAATCACTTGAAATGGGTGCTAAGTCATTTGGTCCATATAGAAAACTGTGAAGCCCTCTCATATCAAATAGCCGATCATATTAGTGAATCAAAACCCAAAAAAGACAGAGTGATCCCATTTCTTTTTTTCTTAAAAAGAAGTAATTCGGGGATATCACATTACTCAGTAAGCGAAAAATATTTAAAAAATATTTTAAATAATGACTGGTTATACCCTATTAATATGTCACGACACCTTATCTCAACATCAATAAGAACAATCTCATTGGTAGATAAAGAAAATAATTCAACAATCTGCCCAATACAAATAATACCTTTAATAGAACAAAGTCTTGGACATAATGAGGGCATAGTAACACCGTTTTCTAAAGGGACAGTTTTATCTCCTATAGAATTTGTTGAGACAATAAACAAGCATATGGATCAGATCCTTAATAAACAAGGGTGGAAAACCATAATCTCCAAAAGACACAATATAGAACTAAGCTTACTAAATCAGTACAGCACACTTAAATTTACAGCTCATTCTAAAATGGGCCCTATCATACGAACAGAAAACAGGCTGTTCGCAAAAAACAATGATAAAAATGTCGTTAGACATGCATTAGAAAAGTTCACGATAAAAGACATCGAGGACAATCCTGTAATTATTGAATCAATACGCAACAACATTATAAACGCATCAGAAGATGCAAAGGAAAGACTAAATCACCGATTGTTATTATTGTGGAAAATTTTAATTAAAATACAACGAAAAAATAAAAACATAAAGCTACCATCTAGTTTAATCATACTCAACAATGAACCATCTCCACTAACTGAATCCACAGTCGAAGATAGTGCAGATACGCGCACGGTTAGATCTAATTTTTTAAAATACATTGAAGACAATGGGAAAAAACTAAACATAGATAACAAACATCCTTCATTTGAAAAGAGAATGGCTGAAATAATCATAAGTGCCGCATTATTTGACTGTGTAAATAACATCAAATCACTAGAACTATTAACAAAAACTAAGGCCACTATAACAACTGAAGTAGGTTACAGCTTTTATGATATACAAGAGATAAAAAAAGAGAGAACAATTTATTTAACACGATGGATTATGCAACCGCTATCGATTTCTCTAGTAGGCTCACTTAAAGAATATGGAAAAATTGATAAGATCAACGACAAAGAAATAATTAAAGAACTTAAATATATTCTTAAAACAATCTATAGAAAAAACATTAAATCACCATTAAATACATTGATACATTTAGCACAATCATATTGGCTAGTTCATCTTCCTCCTTATTTACGAGAAATATCACAAGGAACAGTCAATACAACACCATTTAAAGAAAACACATTAATTAGGGTCCTTAGAAATTGCCGATTAAAAGCTAAAAATAGCATACAGGAAGAAAGCAATGAGGATTTAAGTGAGTTTAATTTTGATTCACTTAATAATACGAAAAATACACTTTCATCAAGCAAGATATTTAGTAGTTATTTAAGCGACACCTTAACAAAGGCAAAAGAACATATCGGCCATAAGGGCCAGTCAGCTAGCAAGTCAAAAAAGGAATATTTAATTGCTAAGCTAGAAAATAAAATAAACAAAAATCATAACTTTCCAATAATTGGCATTGCATTATTACAATGGGGGATAAAACTTTCCATCAAAGGAACAGATTTGAATGGTCCCATTGTATTTAACACTATATCTGAATATTTAAGTTTAATATCTAACGCCCTACTCGATATTACAGCAGGCAATCCATTTATTAAAAATAGCTCAGATTATTATGATATGACATATCAGTTGATAATCGAATCATCTACATATAATAACAATAAACTAATAAATAACTTAAAGGATTTTCATCGTTTTTTACAAAGATCAAAGTTAGTTCCCGAAATTGATTGGTCTCCATTACATACAGGTGAAAAGAGGACATCACAAGCCAATGCCATCATAATCACTCCAGATGAATATTCACATTGCATTAGATCAATACTTGAATTAGAACAAAATGGAGAACTAGAAAAAAAAATATCTACATATTATTGCTTCATGATATTCTTCGGATATCGATTTGGATTGCGAATTTCAGAAGCCCTATATTTAAAGTTCGAAAACATCCAAATGCCAGAGCAAGAACCTTATATTGTTATACATGCTAGAAACTCTGAATATAACGACACAAAGTCAGATGCAGGAGTAAGAGAAATACCGTTAATTGGAGTGTTATCCAAAAATGAAGAAAAGATAGTATCGAGATTATCATCCCTCAAACACTCATCAGATTATCAAGACTTAATATTTGCATCTGAACACGACCCATCCGAAATTATTGATGAATATAAAACCCGCCAGTTTTTGATTGGAATACTAAGACATGTAACTGGTGATATTGATGTTATATTTCATTCATTAAGACATTCATTTGTTAATCGCGTATTTGCATTACTTATTAAAGAACGGCTAGGTGATCTTGGAGTTATCAACAATATAATTTCAGACCAAGAAAACTACAATAATGCAGTTACACTTCTTACGGGCCACCCAGATCGACATCACATTATTTTTGATGCAATAACATCACTAGTTGGCCACACGGCAATATCAACAACACTTACTAACTATATACATATTACTGATTTTATAATTTATAAATATTGTTCAGATGTTAAACATTGGCCATCAGATGCTATCAGTAATACTGACAACTTACTTTCATATGCCACATTAATTAGCAGTAAATCCGTTGCTAAAAAACGTCAACGCCATTCCATATCACCTGATGATATTAGATCATCACTAGTATGTGTAGGTGATAAATATTCAAAAACCAGATCTGAAATAAAAACTACATCCTTTGCTCTACACCCTTGTATAGCGACTGGAACTGAAAATAAACAAGATACAGTTAATCTAATGGATATAGAAAACATATTATTGCATTATTCGATTAAAAATATTATTGATGTAAAATTATCACCCTCACACCTTTTTTTAGAACAGCCAAAAATTAATAGAATTTTAGAGACATTTAATAATTGGTATAAAATCTCAGGATATATGTTTTATAACGTAGACATTCTTTTACTTAAACATAAATCAGAGATTAATAAGAGCTCACGTTCAAAAGAAAGTAAAGCGATCAAAAAACTACTACCTACTTACTCAAAACTGATTGAAAGATTTAGTATAAAAAAACGTGACATTCTGAAAGAAGGGGTTAAGTCCTGGGCTGATAGCTACCACAGTACCAGTAAATTTAGACCTCTTGTCTTTGATTCACCAGAATCTCTTATTAAATACTTCAATTTATTATCTTTATTGAATATTGAAACTAAGTATTTTTCTATCTCAATTCCAGATGCAGGATGTAATTGGCTTACTCACGAGAACAATATTCTATCGATACACCAGGGAAATAAGACCTACACATACATCGTAAAAAAGATAAAAATCAACAATAAATCGATCCCTATGGGTGAAAAATACACAAGATCATCGCAAAATAGGATCGGGGTCAGCTTTGAAAGAACATCAAAACACCCTATTTATTTTCAAATCAGGCTAGATCGTCTGATTTTTTTGATTGGCATCCAGTTATTTGTCTCGTAATAATAAGCAATACAACAATTTCACTGAAATAATTCTCAACCTGTGATTTATTTACATCCATATTCCGACAATAGCATATAGAGTTTAACCTATATAAACTCAAACAGGCCTATTTCATGCCCCACAAGCTATTCACTTTAGAGTCAAAATTATTTGATCCATCTGATTTCAGTACTAACAATATGGATATCAAAGAAATTATTGGTATATCTAATGGGATTAATGAACAACTAATTAAATTTATTTCTAAACATATTACCCGTATTATAAACAATAAAGACAGTTACCCGGTTTATATAGAAAACTACCCACTACAAGGTGGGATATTAAAACAAGTTTCATTATTTAATCCAATAAATAGGATTATAAATGACAGCATTCAATCTGAACTAACAGATGTTTTATATTCGATAGTAAAAACTGCTATTAAAGTACTTGAATTAGAATCAGATTTTTATTTTGATTATTATGATATTAACGAAAATCAAGATAAACTTTGCAATACTAATAGCCACGGTTCTGACAATAAACTTTCTATCAGCGTAAAATATAAACAAGCTTATGACCTTGCTCACCAACTTAGTATACCGCTAAAAAGGTTATACGAATATGACTCTAATTTTAATTTAAAATTAACAGTTGCAGATAAGATAATTAATCTATTTGGATTGATTACCCTTAATAAATATATAAATCACAATAGTCAAAATCTAGAACAAATTCAATTTCAGAGCATGAAATACGACAATCAATCCACTAATCCTGACTCTTTTTTAATCGAACTAAAGGGAACTTCAACTAGTTTAAAATTAATTGAGATCCCGATAGGCCATTTAGAGCTTGCCAGAAGATTAGCTCATTATAAAGATCCTGGAACAGTAATAGGCTTTCGTCAGAGTAAAAAAATACGATTAGATGAGAAAGGTACGGGTAAGTTTATCGTTACTTCACTTCATCGCCCAAAGGATATTGGCCAACAAGATATTTTTAATAAATATTAGATATCTCTGAAGATATATTTCATCATTCGAATTTCCAACAATATATTTAAGTCTTATTGGCCATTATAAATTCTTATTTAATATATCTTCGATTCAAAATTAGATTAAATCAATAAATTCCCGTAATAAATCAACTGTCACTACAAGTCCCTGAGCTGAAAGTGTATCTAGATATTCTTCTGCTGTTTTAGGTGGGTTTTTTAGTGAAGCACGATGCTGTTTAACTACACTTATGACAAGCCCCTGCCGCAAGCCCAATTGATGCTCTATAAATACATCAGGGTGCATTGCTTCAATATCATACGTATCAAGAGTTTCTTTCGGAAAGTCTTTAAGATTAAAAGTAACAATAATTTGTGCGCTGGATTTTATAGCCGCTGCTAATACATGTCGGTCATAGATCGGAAGAGCACACGTCTGAACTCCAGTCACGTGGCCTTATCTCGTATACCGTCTTCTGCTTGAAAAAAAAAAAAACATAACATCACACCCCTACTCCAAACGCCGATAACTATAACATATCTACCAGATGCACGTCTCATCAAGAATGACTAGTAACATACTACA
>CAJYBF010000055.1 GCA_913064935.1 uncultured Mollicutes bacterium | reverse complement strand
TGCTCCTCCGATCTCCTAATAGTAACGGTATTAGATGAAGCGGATGACCCAATCGAAGGTATAGAAATCACCAACGGAGAAGTTGATGAATAAGGTAGAACTTATTGAAGATTATATAATCAACGTATACCTATTCTCATCTAATGCAGATGGGTGGTGTATTCATAATAAAGTAACGGGTAGAAACATAATTCTACAGAAATTAATATCGGAGGTGGAACGCATATTCCCCAACATGGGCGCAACTAATATTGTTACCAAATGGTGGGCTCGTAATATAGTATCAACTAACGAAAGGGTAAAGTGGTTTATGAGTGATTATAGACTAGTCTTAGGAAATAAAATGGTTAAGGCTTGGGATATAGTTAACAGTGGTGGTAAGGAATTTAACTTTGATGATTTATTAAAATATATGCCAACTCATCAACACAATGAAAAAATAATAGAATTATTTGATAAATGGTTTGATGATAAATTGCTGGAAGCCAACGTTAAACTGTTTAAGGGACGAAAATAAATGAAAAAAGATTAGGAAATTAGTTAATAAATTATTATCTTTGTAATATGAGCGACAGACTTAAACAAATGGAAGAGAAGATTAAAACTCTTGAAAAGCAAGTTGTGGAAAATAAAAAACTTGCAAGTGAAGATAAAACAAAATACCCCATAATCATAGGACATAGAAAGTATGTGAGTGCAACACATTGGTATTATTGTTAATTACATAATGGAACAAATTACTAAACATGAAAATACAAAAAATTACAAGTCAAAGTAGAAGAGATTTTTCAGCGATAATGGAATGTGAACATTGTGGGAATACGGAAATTAATAATAGTGGTTATGATGACGCTTTTTATCATGCAAATGTTATCCCAAAAATGAAGTGTGGTAAGTGTGGAGAAATAAGTGATGATTCTTATAGACCATTAACAACCAAGTATGGTGAGGGTGAAGTTATTTAAATAAAAATATTGAGTAACTAAATTGGAAACGTAGAATTATACAAGTGGCACTTCGATATCTCCAATCAAATAGGTAAAACAGCAATAGACATTAAAACTTTAGAGAAATGAGTAAAGAAGAACAAGCAGCAGATAAGTTGATTAAGAGGTATGAGGATTTAGAATGGTCTGACGAATACATGACAGAGGGTGGGGCTGAAGAATATGACAGTTCTATGACGAATAAAGCATCTATCCAATGCGCCCTTATAGATAATCAAAACACAATAGACACTTTAGAAGAGATTAGAGATGAAAATCCCGCAATGCTGTATTGGAATAAAACCTTAACGGATAAGATTAAATACAATGAATCAGTAAGAACGATACTAAAAGATAAATTGAAATGAAAGTAGATGTAAATGCAGTATTTTTAATAATTGGAATGTTGGCGGGATTTATCTTCGGATTAATCGTTAGTCATTGGCCATTTTAAAACTAAGAAATCATGAGTGATAAAACAGAAGAAGCAGAGTCGCTCAGGTAGTTTAAATCTCGAATGTATGGTGTGTGATAATCGATATAAAATATCTCGTAAAAAAAATAAATAGTTATGAAGAAATTTAAAATAGACTGTTCAGAAGTTGAAAGCGTTAAAGATTTAGCCTATCTGATTAATTCATTGGGACTTACTTTTACTCATGTAGAGGGAAAGAATGATAAAGAGTTTGATAGAGTGAAGAAAATGGGTATCGTGAGGGGTGCTATTATCGCTCCTGAGTATAAGGTAAACTGTAATATATGTACTCATGGATTTAAAACTACTCAAATATTACAAAACGTGGAATGCCCTCATTGTGGAATATCTACCTTTTTTGACCCAAATGAATAACAGAAACAACTTATTCAAAATTTGATTTAGAAAAAGGAGAATGTATTTCCTGTTCAGAGAAATTAGATACAATATTAATTGATGACGGTAGATGTGTGGAATGCGTAGAGGAACAGAAATTCTATGAAGAAACCATGAAAGGCGTTTAAAACATTTAAACTATGAAAGATAAAACAAAAGAAGAACTGCTTCACAACTTAATTGACGAAACAGAAGAAGTGACCACGGAAGATAAATTTTGTGATTATCTAATCAGTAAAGGATTGAGTAAACATACTCTTGATATTGATTTGTTTAATGGTATTATTAAATACATCAACTCCCAACCCTTAAACCTTGATACAATCGTTGATGATAATTGGTTAGAGGTGAAGGAGCCAGTAATTGGGGATGCTAATTACTTTGATAAATTTGAAGCCTACCAACAAGCCCGAAGCATTAGAGTGCGGATAGATGAGTTGGTTAAGGAGAACAATGCTCTAAATATCCTGCTAAAACATGACAAAAATGGTCAGCATCAATACAATTTATTCAACGATATAAATGTTCAGTTAGCAACAGCGAACAGTGAAATTGAACAGCTAACCAAAGAGAAAGACAAGTACTACAATAAAGCAGTCCAACTATCTACTGATAATGATATTCAAGCGGAGAAGCTAATTGAACTAACCCAAGAACTGAATGAACTGAAACTATCATTAAAAAATGCTGATGAAGTAACAGAGCATTATGATACAAGTATGGAGCAGCTAAGAAAAGATAAAGATAAGTTGAAAAAGAAAACAGAACTATCTGTAGCACTATCTGAAACATGGCAAGAAGGATATAATGAGTTGAAGGAAGTTATTGCACAGATTCTATTTCATTTAGATTCAGATAACTATTTGGAAGCAAAAGAAACAGCTTTAAAATTAAAGAGTACTGGCAACTATCAATCTAAAATCGAACAGCTAACCAAAGAACGGGATACTTATAAAGCAAAGTTTGAAAATAGAGATAGTTTGTGTGAGGATTTAAGCAATAGTTGGACAGCCGAGAAGGATAAAACTAAAGAGCTTGAAAAGGTGTTATTATTTATTTATAATCATAATGAATTGTGTTTAGATTCTACAAATATGATTGAAGATAAATTAAATATTTAATTACTAAACAAACAATAGAGAGAGATGAAACGAGAAGAACTAAAATTATGTGAGCATCCAAAAAACATGATTAAGATAATAAATAATGGTGGGATATGGTGTGCTTCATGTGGTGAAACAAACATCTTAAAGCCTAATAAAGTTCTCAACGATAAAAAAGAGATTATGTTTGAAGGTAATGGGAGGGAGTGTAATGAATGGATTAACAAACAAAACAACTAATGAAACGAGAAGAGTTAAGATTCTATTTACTAAAAAAATGAGAGAAACAAGAGGTGCAATGTTTAGTAAAAAGAAATATAAAGCAGCTAAAGAACATTTTAAAAACCAAAGATTAAAAAATAAACAAGTTATGAAAGTAGATGATAAAGTTAAGTTTAAAAAAGAAAATCAACGATACACTGTACAAGCCTGTAATGAAAAATTTGCAATATGTACCAAGCCATTTAACCCAAGAAAAACAGTATTATACACTATTATAGATTTTGAAAAGAAAATTAGAGGTGCTGAAAATATGGTTTTTGGGCTTGGAGCAGAAACAAGAGAACAATGCGAAGAAATGTTGCAAAGAGTTACGAATGGCGAATCTGAAGTAAGCAGTAGAAATTGGTGTGAATTGGATATAGATAAGTAATGGTTACTAATACAATAGCAAAGTTATGTACATCTGATAAGATGGACTTTGCTTATAGTTATGAATTTTAGAAATTAATCACTATATTTACAGTATGGAACAAATCACTAAAAATAAGAAAGCATTTTTCGACTACGAAATCCTAGACAAGTATACCGCTGGTATAATCTTATTAGGTAGTGAGGTAAAGTCCATTCGTAATAAGGATGTATCAATCAAAGAAGCCTATTGTCTTATTATAGATGGTGAGATGTGGCTTAATGGAATGCACATTGCCCCGTTCAAACAATCTGGTACACACCAGAACCATGAGCCACTAAGGGATAGGAAACTCCTTTTAAACAAGAAAGAAATCATTAAGTTAGAAAAGAAGGTCTCTCAAAAGGGACTAACGATAATACCATTGAAGATAATAATCAATGGTAAAGGACTCGTCAAGGTCGATATAGGACTTGCCCAAGGTAAGAAACTGTACGATAAGAGAGCGTCAATAAAGGAAAGAGATTTAAAGGTGGAAGCCGATAGAGAAATTAAAAACAACATATGAAATTATACTATTTAGACCCTAATAACTGGGGTGCCCATTGGACTGTCTGTGCCGAAACCCCAGAGGAAGCACGTGAATAGTGCATTGGGAATATGCGTGTTGAGATGGAACGGGACAAGGAGGATGATAAAAGACTTCATGGTGATGATGAAGACTTCGACCCAACATTTTATGATGATGGGACATATTATCACATGTTCAAAGATGTAACGGTAGATAACCTACCAAAGAAATTTAAGTTGAAAGAATACCCAATTGGTAAGGTCATCAGAGGGGAAAACGCATAACATGAAAATGATAACCGATAACATTGGACTTATTTTACTCCTATTGGTCCTTATTTTAATTGTCATATCTATGATAGTTGATAAGATTAAGACTAAAGGGAAACCAACCCCAAATAGTTCTAAGAGTAATATATCTAAACCCTTAATTGAGGGTAGAACAAAGGGTAATATGAAGAGAAGAAGTTCAAGAACAAGAACAACGGGGAGGATGGCACCGCCACCACCACCTAAACGAATAATACCAACTAGACGAACACTATAATATTATGGGATTTAAAAAAACATTTTGGTATAAGAGAGAACTATATAATATAGATTCTGAGACAACCACGTCTATAGTCACTGGTATAGTTAGTGTTCCATTTTGGTGGACACCTATTAGGGTTTATCTGGATTTGAGGAAAGCGTGTGATACAGAAATTTTAATTGATATTGGTTCAACGTGGGTAATAACGGATTTTAAACGAATATAAATACATTAACTAATAAAACAACAATAATTTATGAAATCATTAGTGATTAGTGCAAAGATTACCGCAAGAGAGTCGGATTCATTTAAGAAGTATTTAAAAGAGGTGTCAGAAATCAAACCATTTAAAAATCCAGACCACGAGCATGAATGTGCAATGAAAGCGTGGAAGGGTGATGCTAAAGCCAAAGAAGAGTTGATTAGACGAAATCTTAGATTCGTGATATCTTGTGCAAAACAATATCAAGTTAATGGCGCATCCTTAGAGGACCTTGTAAATGAGGGTAACTATGGAATGACAACAGCTGCTGACAGATTTGACCCAACAACTGGTTTCAAATTCATATCATATGCTGTATGGTATGTCAGAAAAGATATTCTCTCATTTCTTAGCAACCATACAAGAACAATAAAGTTACCAACCAATAAGGTAGATGCTGTTTCTAAGTATAGAAAAAAGGTTGAAAAATTAGAACAAGAGTTACAACGTAATGTTGAACCTAATGATGTCTTATTGGCATATGATGAATACTCAAAGACTGACGTTGATTTACTTAACGAGTTATTAAACAATGATATGATGTCATTGGACATGACCGTGGGTGATGATAGTGGTACCACATCTCTTTATGAGTTGATTGCTGACCCTTCAATGGGACGAGCAGATGCTTTGATGGTGAAGAGTGACATGGAAATTAACATCAATACCCTTACAAGGATATTGAGTTCCCATGAGAAGTATATCTTAACTAGACTGTATGGTCTTGATGGTAAAGCACCGTGCACCTTAGCTGATGTTGGTGAGTATTATGAGATAAGTCGAGAGAGTGTTAGACAGAGAAGAGATAAGGCATTCAAAAAGATTAGAAGTAGATTTCGTAATAGAAGTAGAGACGTATTGGAAGACTAAATATATCAGACTTCTCAAAACTACATAAAATAAAGGACACATTTGTGTACCTAGGTTGTTTTTTCCTTTCCTTGCGGGTATTTATAGTTAAAGAAACGCATTATGAGTAAGGACAACATAAAAAATATACTTAGAAGTACTCAAATCATCAAAGAAGATGCTGAAGAGGTACAAAAGGCGACTCCTTCGGAATATGAAAGAGTAAGGTCACTGTTAGATAATGACAAGGTTAACCATGCTGGTGTAATCAAACAACTTTGGGGTGCTAAGGACGCAACAAAGAGGTCGTTATTCAGAAAGAAATTGCACCAAGATAACAATGATTCTGGTGGGCAGTATGAGTTCTCAAAAGCTGAGTTATCTAAGATTATGTCAATTTTAATGAACTTTGCTAACGAAATTTCTTCATCAATTAAACCTAGTAAACAAACCTATAAGGGCGGTAACAACTAAGAAAAAATACCCTATAATATTTTAATAAAAAACCTCACCATTGGTGGGGTTTTTTGTGTTTAAGAAAAAAATAAAAAAATATTAGGAATAACCAAATAAGTTTATTATCTTTGTAGAAATCAAAACAATTATGGGAAAGACACTTGATGATATAGTAACAGACTTTAAATCCACGGGTAATTGTAAAGTGGATGTTGATTTAGTGTGTGACAAATGGAATCATACATGGTTTCTATCTCAATGGGTAAATGCTGATGAAAATGAATTCACTCTTTGTAAACAATTAAGGTTGGGTGCTAATGCTTACCGAATTAAAGTTACCATATCAGTTGAACAAGCTGAGTCTATTATCAAGAAACTTAACTTAGATAGAGAAGATTCAATGTTTAGAAGTGGGAAGACTTGGAGAAATTCAGAAATCTTTCACAATAAACTAAGAGTGTATAACCTTAAACGAAAAAAGAAATAATATG
>CAJYBF010000054.1 GCA_913064935.1 uncultured Mollicutes bacterium | reverse complement strand
AAAAAATACTACTGAGTTTATGGCGCATGTTAATAATAGGTTTTTATATAAATCCTTAAGTAGATTTGAGCCTAATGAAATATTTAGATATTTCGAAGAACTTTGTGTTGAGCTAAAAGAAGAAGAAGATAATAAAGTTTTTCCAGTCAGTGGTAAAGCTAGAGATATCCTTGATGCTATGGTTAGTGATTTAAAGAGTAGCGGAGTGGATATACACCATGAGGAAGTTATAAATGTAACTAAGGAGAAATATGATTTCATTGTTAATACCAATGTTCAAAAGTATACCTGTAAACACTTAGTGATTGCTACAGGTGGGCTTACATATCCTAAACTTGGTTCCACAGGAGTTGGATACGATGTTGGGAAAACATTTAATCATATAATAATAGATGCATTTCCTACTAACACTCCTTTAGTCTCAAATGATAAGTTTATTCAAGATAAAGCTCTTCAAGGAATATCAATGAAGAACGTAGACTTGAAGTACAACAAAACTAAATACAGTGGAGCATTCATTTTTACTCACTTTGGTATTAGTGGTCCTATTGTTTTGAATATTTCAAAGCATGTCCATTATGGACTTAAAAAGGGTCCAGTTGAACTTAGAATAGATTTACTACCTGAGATTAAACGAGATTACTTAACTGAACGAATCAAAGAAGAAGAATCTGTAGCAGCAGTGTTAAGAGGATTATTACCAAAAAGGTTTGTTGATTTCATTATAAAAGAAACAAACACTTCACAAAATCTTTCTGAAATTAGTAAAGATCGAATGAATAAAATGATTGAGATGGTTAAGAACTTTAAAATAATCATTAACTCTACAAAAGGGTATGACCATGCCATAGTTACTGGTGGCGGAGTATCTATAGAAGATATTGATACCAAAACAATGGAATCAAAATGTGTATACAATCTATATTTCGTTGGAGAAGTACTAGACTTAGATGGTAAAACAGGTGGATATAACCTTACAATAGCTTTATCAACCGGCCATGCTGCTGGTTTGAGCATATAAAAACGGGAAATTATTTTCCCGTTTTTATATATCTAATAAGTGAGTAATTTTTACCATAGGCACTTGTCCCGCCTAATATATTTATTACTTCAAATCCTTTTTTATGTAATTTCTTACAAACTTTTTTACTTCTTGATCCGCTTGCACAAACAATATGAGTTGTATCCTTAATATAATCATTAGGAGAACTCAGTAATGTTTTTAATGGAACGTTGGTAGAGTTTGGGATATGGGCTAATTCAAACTCATTAGGCTCTCTAACATCAATAAGATTGATTGATTTTTTGTTTATTTTTTTAAGTTCTGAAACACTTAATTGCTTTAAAGGTTGTTTTGACATAAATACTCCTGTAGTGCCTCTACTTTATCTAGCTTTTCCCAAGGCAAATCTAAATCGTTTCTACCAAAATGACCATAAGTTGCAGTTTGTCTGTATATTGGTCTTTTTAATTGAAGAGCCTCTATTATCTCTCTTGGTTTTAATCCAAAGTTTTCTCTAATTGCTTTAGCGATTAGATCCTCACTGATCTTATTTGTACCAAATGTATCAACACTAACATTTATTGGATCAGCAACTCCTATTGCATAGGATAATTGGATTTCACATTTACTCGCAAGTCCAGCTGCCACGATATTTTTAGCAACATATCTAGCAGCATAAGCTGCACTTCTATCTACTTTTGAAGGATCTTTACCACTAAATGCTCCTCCACCATGTCTTGCGTACCCACCATATGTGTCAACAATGATTTTTCTACCAGTTAATCCTGCATCACCTTTAGGTCCTCCAATAACGAATTTTCCTGTTGGATTGATAAGAATGTTAGTTTCCTCATCCAGCAAATCATTAGGTATCATAGGCATGATTACATGTTCTTTTATATCTTTTACTATTTGACTATGTTCTATATTTTCTGCATGTTGAGACGAAACAACTATTGTATGTACTCTTAAAGGTTTTCCTGATTTATCAAACTCTACTGTCACTTGACTTTTTCCGTCAGGTCTTAAGTAAGATAAAGTTTTATTTTTTCTAACTTCAGCAAGTTGTTTGGTTAATTTATGTGATAAAACAGCTGTTATTGGCATATATTCATCAGTTTCATCAGTTGCATAGCCAAACATCAAACCTTGGTCTCCTGCACCTTGTTCACTGAATAATCCTTCTTTCTCGTTCACTCCTTGAGCGATATCAGGACTTTGAGGGTCTATAGAAACTAACACAGAAACATTTTCAGCGTCAAAGCCAAATTTTGATCTAGTATACCCGATTTCAGTTAATGTTTTTCTTACTATTTCTTGAATTGGTGCATATGCTATAGTCGTTATTTCCCCTGTAACTAAAACTAATCCCGTAGTTACAGTTGTCTCGCAAGCAACTCTAGCATTTGGATCATCTTTTAATATTGCGTCTAATATTGCGTCACTGATTTGATCGCAGACTTTGTCTGGATGTCCTTCAGTTACAGATTCTGATGTAAATAGTTTTTTCTCCATATAAATCTCTCCTTAAAATAAAAAATACTTTCCATTTGAGAAAAGTATCACTTTTCTCATTGATAGGTAAGCTAATTACCCCTACTAGTAGCACCTAATTAAATAGGTTGCTGTTGCATCACAGGCTAGTCTCCTAAGCAACTCTTAATGAGTATTCAATTTGCATATAAATCATATAACATCCAGTTAGAATTGTCAACGAATATGATTAACAAAGGACTTGTTTTTTAAGCCTCTTGATTTACATTGTTTCTAAAGCCTCTCTATTCAAGATATAGAAGAACTTTCTATCATAATCTATAATCCCATCCTCTTTAAGAGAGATTAATTCTCTAGATAATGAAGGTCTTTGCACGCTTAAATAATCAGCTAATTTTTCTTTTGTCATACCTATTGGAACTTTATCTGATTTATCAGAATTTGTTAATATATATGATGCTATTTTTGATTTTAAAGTATGTTTTGTAATTACCTTAACTCTATTATGTAAATTTAAAGTTCTGTTTGCCATTAATTCTAAAAAGTTAACTAATAGTTTTTTATGTTCACCAAGTGCTTTTAATAGCACATCTTTATCAATGTACAAGACAGTTGTGTGTTCAGTTGCTTTTAGTGTTGCAGGATATTCTTTTTGTTCACTGTAAAGTAAAACCTCACCGAAAATACTTCCGGCTTCTATTTTTGTAAACAAAGATAAATGTCCTTCACCAGAGATGTTTTGGATGTCTATACTACCATCTACTACTATTCCAATTTGATTACATTCATCACATTCAAGGAATACAATATCGTCTGTTTCATATGTACGTGTAAGTGTTTTGTATTTTCTTAAAAAGTGGTTAATTTCTTGTAATGTAAAGCTTTTAAACAGTTTACATCTAAATATTTTATTCATTTTATCACCTGTATCAAATGTTACCACGAATTTTATGTTAAGTAAAGTTGAAAATAATTTGTTTAAAGTATATAATTAATTGCTAGAAAGGGCTTGATAGAATGAGTTATAGATACTTCAAAAATGACAAATGTGAGTACTTTCCATGTCACAAAAAAGACACTGAATTCTTCAATTGTTTGTTTTGTTATTGTCCTTTATATCAATACGATTGTAAAGGGAATTACACAGACGAGGGAATAAAGGATTGTAGTAATTGTCTTATTCCTCATGCTGAACGAGGATACGACCATGTTATGAAAATTTTGCTAGAAAACTTAAGAATAGAAAAAAAAGACTAATTGATTTAGTCTTTTTTGATTGTGAAATAAAATCTAATAGCATTATCAAGGTTTTCAGCACCATATTCAAAGTTATGTTGATTTAAGATTTGCTTAACTATATATAGTCCTAGTCCAGTAGAACCAGTAGAGCGTGATCTACTTTTATCAACTCTATAGAATGGTTCAAATATGTTCTTGATATATTTGTCAGGAATAGTAATTCCAGTATTAATGATTTCAAAGAATCCATCTTTTAAGTTTATAACTATTTTCTCATCTTCATTAGTATACTTTATAGCATTTGAGAAGAGATTACTTATAACAAGTTCAAACTTATTCTCATCCCCATATACAAAAGAATCATCTGTATTAATTATTGTCTCTATTCCTTTAGCATTAGCAAGTAAACTTAGGCTTTCATTTACTTTTGAAATTGTCTCGCTTAATTTAAATGATTTCCAATTAGATTTATAGACTGTTTGTTCAAGTTTGTACACTTGCATCATGTCTTGGATGATTTTGTTGCTTCTTACTATCTCGTTCTTTATTATTTCATGTTGTTCAGTTTTATCAACTTTGTCAAATAAATCTAAAGATAAACCTTCACTACTAGCTTGAATAACTGCGAGTGGTGTTTTTAATTCATGAGATAAACCGGCCACAAAATCAATCCTTGATTTTTCTCTTTCAGACTCTTGACTGATTGAGCTTGATAATTGCTCGTTTTTGTCATTCAACTCGCTTAGAGCCGTTTTTAAGTTGGCTGACAGCAAGTTAATGCTTCTAGATAACTGCCCAATCTCATCATCTGAATCTATCTCTTCAATAAGAGTAAAATCAAGATTTGCTAATCTTTTTGTTGTTTCATTAATTTTGATTAATGGAACACTTACTCTTTTAATGTAAAATACTGATAAAACAAGAAGAACAACAAATGCAAACAAATACATTACTATATTGAAGTTAGTTAATTTAGCTGATATTAAAGATATATTGCTTAACGGATATATTGTTATTGCTAGCTGCTCCTTACCATCTAGAGTGACTCTAGAGGTATAAACTAAGTTAGTTGGGTTGTTATCTACATCATTAGATATATAAGATAAACCGTTACTAGTTTCAGTTAGTTTAGTGACATTACCAGAATATAAATTTAACCATTCTCTTGAAGCATTCAAATCTTTAGATTCTTCTATAATTTTTTCGTCTATCTCTAACACAAAACCACTTAGTTCAAATGTCTTTGTTGTATCTATACTACTGCGCATGATTAGTTCGTTATACATATTAGATTTTTTATGACTTGGAGATCTTGTTTCACCGTAAATTCTTTCTCCATTAACTAATAATACTTTTGGTATATAACTATTATTGTTTGTATTCATGTAAAATGTTCCTGAAACAGAATCGTCTGGTTTTAAGGAGAAGTCCGTAAACTTAGGAATAAATAGACTATAAAGCTCATCCCCAGAGGTTTTGATTATTGTTAATGGATACTCGTTAACAGGAATTTGAGCAGATTGAGTCGGCACAGTAGCCGTCGTTGTCTGAGTTATTTGAGAAAATCTATCTAGATTGTCCGAAAACTGAGATTTTGTAGTGGAGTCAACTAGTAAAACTAGTTCGCTCTCAATATTGTTTTTGACTTGGTTTAGATAATAGATAGGAAATATATATTTTTGGAAAACTATTTGGACTAAAAATATAATGACTAATAGGGTGAAAACTCCAGAGAAAATTTTCTTAATAAATGATTGTTTCATTAGTTCACCTCGAATTTATAGCCTACACCAAATACTGTTTTAATGTATTTGCTTGCGGGCCCTAATTTTTTTCTAAGTGTTTTAATGAATGTATCTACTATTCTATCTTCAACATAAACGTCCATTCCCCAAATTTCATCTAGGAATGTTACTCTTTCAATAACAATGCCTTTATTTTTTATAAAATAAGCTAACATATCGAATTCTGTTTTTGATAAATCGATGTCTGATCCATCAACCTTGATGATTCTACTTTGGAAATTAATCTCCATAAGACCTAATTGATGATTTTGAATGTCGTTTCTAACTTGTTTTTCACTATATCTTTTAAGTATGCTTTTAACTTTGGCTACTAATATAGTTGGGCTGAAGGGCTTAGTCACGTAATCATCAATATCTAATCCATATCCTTTAAGTTGATTTTCTTCACTCGAAAGTGCGGTCATCATTAAGATAGGCATATCTGACTTTTGTCTTATTGATTTAACAACTTCATAACCATCTATATGTGGAATCATAATATCAATACAAGCAATATCGATACTGTAAAGTTCAAATTTTTCCAGTGCTTCTAATCCATCACTTGCTTTAACTACGGAGAATCCTTCTTTTTTAAAGTAAACCTCTAATATATTTTGCAAAGACAATTCATCTTCTACTATTAGTATTGTTTTTTCCATAATTGCCTCCTTTTTTAATAATGATAGCATAGCTAAGGGACAATTAAAGTAATCTTCACATAATCTTCACAGGATTTTCAAATATTAAGAATAGAAGTGGTATATAATAAGATAGAAGATTAGACAGCAATTGTGCTAATCGGTGCACTAATTGAAACTTCACAAGAATTTCATAAGTGCTTCATAGTATCTACTTAACTAAATTATATACTGTGAGTGTAAGAAAAGCCGAATGGCAGATGGAGGATATTATGAAAGGTATTATATTAGCAATAACATTATTAAGTGGTGGAGCAACTGCTACAAACGAAAACGTACAAGAATATGCAAGAGGTGCATTTAATCGAATTAAAGAAGTAATGACTGAAGATCACCAAGACTTAATGAATTATAGAATTGATTTGATGCAAAGTTATGACTTTGATAACATGAATGAAGAAGAAATAGCAGCCGCGGCCGAGCGCATTGATGCAATCTCCGCTGAGTTGTGGTCAGACAAAGCCCCGGACACGCAAATCGATGTGCCGCCTGGCTCCGTGCAACCGCTGGTGGGGTTGAACGCACCGGGTGAAGAGCCGGCCGAACCCGCTACGGTCGCATCGCTGGACGAGGCTCGCGCGGCGGCTGCCGACCAGC
>CAJYBF010000053.1 GCA_913064935.1 uncultured Mollicutes bacterium | reverse complement strand
AAAGAGATTTAAACAGACACAGTAACGCTATGTAAGTTCCAACACATGGATTCATTACATAGACTATATGGTAAGGTACCACCACTAGCAACTGCGGAAAAGCAGAAACGTTGGTGTCAAAGACAGAAGGATAAACATGACGGTAGCATTACAGAAAGACAAGACAAACCGAAGGTTCACAGGACTAAGCATAGACCCAAAACCTACTTTAACCTTAAATGATGTAGGGGACGAGTTTTACGAAACTGATACTCCAACAAGATGGATATGGTATGGAGAGAGCTGGTCTATGGCTAACCATAAAGATTTCTTTATGGATGTAGCTAAAGGTGAAGCTTCTGGGCATACTGCATTAAGGGTTTCTGGACATGATGATAGTATAGGTACTACACTGGCAACTGTTGGGTTAGAAACAGGAGCTATGGTAGATCATAGTACTATAGCAGACATAGACTCAATCTCTAGTGATAATACTGGTGATACACATGATATAACTATTTAAGGATTAGATGTTAATTATGAACCAATAACTCCATTTACTGTTACACTAAATGGTCAAAATAGAGTAGCATTACCTACCTCTTTACTTAGAATTATCTGTATAAGAAATGATACAGCAATAGTAACATTAGGTATAGTATGGGTATATGTAAATACTACTATAGTATTAGGTAAACCAACAGATTTAACAAAAATTCGTACATCTATACAACGTGTAGCAGGTCCTGCAGGACCTTCAGTATCTAATGAAAGATGTGCATCTACTGTAAAAACTATACCTGCCGGTAAAACTGGATATATAGTTTTTGGTAAGATGACAGTTTCAGATGCTAAAGCTTTAGAATTAACTTTCTGGGGGAGACCGGAAGGTTCAGTAATTAAACTAACGCATAATATAGATATAAAAGAAAATAATTATGATTAATTCTTAGGAATATTATAACGGTGTATTCATTTAATAATTATATTTCTTATATGATTATGTTGAGGTTAATTGGAAGATATGATATAATTTTGTTGAATTTAATATATGTGGGGGAGCACTGTTGATGTATACACTACCCGAGTTGGCAACGTTGAAAGTAGTGGAAGATTATAGTGCCGAAATGAATAGGGATGCCCAACCTATTTGTTGGACTTGTTTTGGATAGAAGCAAGGCTGTCATTTTCTATGGAGAACCACCGACTGCAATTTGTGCAGTCGGTTTTTTGTACGATAAATAGGAGGATAAATATGCAAGCAATTATTAGAATGAGAATGAGTAGTCATGACGCGCATTATGGTGGGTGATTAGTAGATGGAGCTAGAATCCTAGCTTTATTTGGAGATGTTGCTACAGAACTTTTAATAAGAAAAGATGGAGATGAAGGGCTAGTTAAGGCATATGATATGGTTGAATTCAAAGCGGCAGTTTATGCAGGAGATTTCATTGAAGTCGTAGGAGAAATAGTGAAGAGCGGAAACACTTCTAGGAAAATGACTTTTAAAGCTTATAAAGTGATTGCTCCAAGACCAGATATTTCTGATTCTGCGTGTGATGTTTTGGATGAACATATTATAGTTGCTATCGCGAGTGGAACTTGCGTTGTTCCAAAAGATAAACAAAGGAGATAATTATGGAAAAATTAATTATTACCGCTGCTATTTGCGGAGCAGAAGTAACTAAGGAAATTACTGAAATTATTCCTTATACAGTTGACGAATTAGTGAAAGAAGCGAAGTCTGCATACGATGCAGGTGCAGCAATCATTCATTTACATGTAAGAAAAGATGATGGAACACCAACTCAAGATGTTAATAGATTTAAGGAAGTTATGACTGCAATTTTAAAAGTATGTCCAGATGTAATAATACAACCTTCAACAGGTGGTGCAGTTGGGATGACTATCGACGAACGTTTAGCTCCTACTGAATTAGATTTAGAGATGTGTACTTTGGATTGTGGAACTTTAAATTTTGGCGGAGATGAAATTTTTGTTAATACGGAAAATGACATAAAAGAGTTTGCTAAAAGAATATATGGAAGAAAAATAGTACCTGAACTGGAATGCTTTGAAAAGGGACATTTGGATATGGTATTAAGATTAAATAAAAAAGGGTTTATTAAATCACCAATGCATGTGAGTTTTGTTTTAGGAATAAACGGCGGTCAGACAGGTGAACTAAGAGATTTTCTATTTTTAAAAGATTCTCTTCCTGCTGATGTAACTTATTCAGTTGCAGGAATTGGTAGATTTGAGTTTCCTTTGGCAGTAGCGTCTATTATAGAAGGAGGACATGTAAGAGTTGGCCTTGAAGACAACATCTATATTAGAAAAGGAGTATTAGCTAAATCTAATGGAGAACTTGTTCAAAAAGTTGTTAGATTCGCATTAGAGTACGGTAGAGAGATAGCTACTCCTGATGAAGCAAGGAAAATACTTGGAATCGAGGTACAAGATGGAAAAGGGATGTAGATTCGGTACTCATAGAGTCATAGAGCCTATTGGAGTTTTACCACAGGCTGCTGTAAAAATAGATAATAATATGAACATAAGATCAAACGAAGTGTTAATCGATGTAATCACTCTTAATATTGATTCGGCAAGTTTTACACAAATAAAAAATATTTGTGACTCTGACAAGGAAAAGATGGAAGTGATGATCTTAAGCATTGTTAGTGAGAGAGGAAAAATGCAGAATCCAGTCACTGGATCCGGTGGAATGTTAATAGGAAAAGTTAAAGAAATTGGTAATGATTTTCCTGATAAGGAACTACAGGTAGGAGACATCATCGCAACTTTAGTGAGTCTGAGTCTAACGCCTTTATGTATAAATAAAATCACAGATATTAAATTAGATAATGATCAAGTGGATATTGTCGGTGAAGCGATTTTATTTGAATCAGGAATTTATGCTAAAGTTCCTGATGATTTACCAAACAAACTTGCTTTAGCTGCTTTAGATGTGGCTGGCGCACCTGCGCAAACTGATAAGTTAGTTAAAAATGGAGATACAGTAGCTATAATTGGAGCTGCTGGTAAAAGTGGAGTTTTATGTTGTTATCAAGCTAAGAAAAAAGTTGGAGCAACTGGTAAAGTTATTGGAATTGTTCCATTTGAGGAACAAGTAGAATATTTAAAAGATTTGAATGTAACTGATGAGATAATTGTTGCTGATGCAACTAAAGCAGTTGATGTATACGAAAAAGTTATGGAGTTAAACAAGGAACAAGTTGATGTAACAATAAATGTAGTTAATGTTCCTAATTGTGAAATGAGTGCGATATTGATTACTAAAGATACAGGAGTTGTTTATTTCTTTAGTATGGCGACTTCATTTACAAAAGCAGCTCTTGGTGCTGAAGGTGTTGGAAGTGATGTGACGATGATAGTTGGTAATGGTTATACAAAAAACCATGCGGAATTAACGTTAAATCTTATTAGAGAGTCTAGTAAGATTAGAAAGCTATTTGAGGATATTTATGGATAAGATAAAAGTTAAAATAGTATCGGCTTTTACTAAAAACGGTAAAGGCGGAAATTTAGCAGGGGTTGTTATCGGTTATGATCTAAGTGAAAAGTTCAAACAAGACTTAGCTAGTGAACTAGGATTATCTGAAACTGTCTTTATCACTAAAATTAATGATACTGAATATAACTTCCAATACTTTACTCCACGCTCAGAAATTGGTTTTTGTGGTCATGCAACTGTGGCAGGATTAAGTCAATTAGATTTCAATGTCGCGACTATCCATACTAAGGCACTTGAACTTAAAGCTTTTAATGAGGACAAAATATATTTTTCTGTAGGAAAACCTAGTTTTGTAAATAAAATAATTAAAGAGGAAATGGTTTTAGATAGTTTAGGAATAACAAAAGAGGACTTGGATCCTAGAATGCCGATGACTATCTTGAGAAGTGGAATTGAAGAAATATTTGTACCTGTAATAAGTAAAAAGTTATTACTAAACATTAATCCGGCTTTAGAAACAATAAAAAAAGTCAGTGAAAAGTATAACGTAGTTGGTTATCACCTGTTCGCTATTGATGATGAATATACGGCAGTGACAAGAAACTTAGCTCCTATAGTTGGGATCAATGAGGAGAGCGCAACAGGAAGTGCCAACAGTGCTTTAGGCTTTTTCTTAACAGAAATGAATATAGTCAAGGATAAGGATATGATTTTTTCACAAGGTGTAAATATGAATTGTGAATCACTAATCTATGTCAAAGTTGATGAAGAAGTTTATTTAAGTGGGAATACGACACTTATCGAGGAATTACTAGTTGAGGTTAACGAAGGAGAATAATTATGGCTGTAAAACTTAACAATGAATATTTAAAACGAAGAGAACAATATTTTCCACACGTTACTGATTCCGCATGGAATGATTGGCGTTGGCAGGTACAAAATAGAATTGATTCGGTTGAGAAGATCGAGGAGTTTATTAATCTTGATGTTGATGAAAAGGAATCAATACAAAAGGTGTTAGCTAGATTTAGAATGAGTATCACACCTTATTATTTTACTTTGATGGATCCATATAATCCTAAGTGTCCTATTAGACTTCAAGCTGTTCCAAGTGTCAATGAAACACATATAGGAAAACATGATCTAGCAGATCCTTTACATGAAGATGGAGATTCTCCAGTACCCGGACTAACTCATAGATATCCAGATAGAGTCTTATTACTTATTACTGATATGTGTTCTATGTATTGTCGACATTGCACAAGAAGAAGACTAGCAGGACAAACTGATGCCTCTTTTTCTCATGATAAAGTTGAAAATGCGATTCAATATATAAGGGATAATCCTAAAATAAGAGATGTTCTTTTATCCGGTGGAGATGCATTATTAGTTAGCGATGAAAGATTAGACTATATACTTGGAGAACTTCATAAAATAGAACATGTAGAGATCATTAGAATTGGTTCAAGAGTGCCCGTTGTTTTACCACAACGAATCACCCCAGAACTTATTAATGTTTTGAAGAAATATCAACCAATTTGGTTCAATACACATTTTAATCATTCAAAAGAATTTACTATTGAATCAAAAAGAGCGATTGATTTATTAGCAGATGCTGGAATACCACTTGGTAACCAGTCGGTACTACTAAGAGGGATAAACGATTGTGTGAACATTATGAAAAGATTAGTACATGATTTAGTAGCGTTAAGAATAAGACCTTATTACATTTACCAATGTGATTTATCAGAAGGAATTGAACATTTTAGAACTCCAATTACTAAAGGGATTGAAATTATTGAAGCATTAAGAGGACATACATCTGGATTTGCTGTCCCAACGTTTGTAGTTGACGCACCAGGTGGTGGAGGTAAAATCCCTGTGATGCCACAATATATGATTTCACAATCTCCTAAGAGAGTTGTATTAAGAAACTTTGAAGGAGTAATAACTACATACCATATCCCATCTGACTACGATGATCACTGTGATTGTGAATATTGCCAAGAAGCAGAAAAACCTACAGGAGTTGCAGGACTTTTGGAAGGTCAAACTATCGCCTTAGAACCTAGAGCGTTGGCAAGAAAACAAAGAAATGGGAAAAAATGAGACAATTATTAAATGTTAAAACTTTATCGATAATTGGTATGCAGAAAAATGTTGGTAAAACTACAGTGCTAAATCATATCATTAAAGAGTTAGCTGATAAAAGAATTGGTATCACTTCGATAGGTCGAGATGGCGAAAAAGAAGATAGTGTTTATTTTGTAGACAAGCCTAGAATTTATGTTAACGAGGGCACTTTTGTGGCTACCACAAATGAATGTCTGAAAAACTCGTCAGCTAAAACTGAAGTAATTAAAAAAACTGGATTTAATACTCCAATGGGTGAAGTAATCATTGTGAAGATCATAGACACAGGATTCATAGATATAGCCGGGCCTTCTTTTAGTGAACAAATTAATGAGATCATAACTTACTTGAATGATTTGGTAGATATATTTATAGTAGATGGAGCATTTTCAAGAAAACAGATTGCAAGCAACAAGTTTATGGAGGCAACCATTTTAGTGACAGGTGCTGCTTACAATAAAAGCTTAAAAAGAACTGTTGATGATACTTATACTACTTATAAACTTTTGTCCTTACCAATCATCCAAGATCAAAGGATTGTTCAGTTGATTAACAAATACGCAGTTTCGTTAATTGATGATGAGGGTAGCGAGTACATATTTGATTTGAAGTCTAGTTTAGGAAACAAAGAATTGATAATCTCTAAGCTTAGTAAATCACGTAAATACTTGATGATTAGTGGTGCTTTAACTGCTGAATTAGTAAATCAATTAATTGATAATAGGAATAAATTAAATAAGTTAACAATCATAATTAAAGATGGAACAAAAGCATTCATTGATTATGATTTATATAAAAAACTAAATAGAATTAATGTTAAGTTGCAAGTAATAAATCAAGTTAATTTAGTTCTTCTGACTTATAATCCATACTCTCCATACGGATATGAATATAAGGATCATGAGTTCAAAAAACTACTTGAAGAGAAAATCGATTTACCAATTATAAATGTATTAACCGCAAAGGGGAATAATCATGGGAAAACTTAATATAGATAAGCAAGTGGTTTTTGAAGCTAGAAGTTCAGCAAAGAAAATAGCTATCAAAACACAAGAATTTATAGATGTCCACTCAACTGTTTCAGTTGAGAGAACCATATGTAGATTAGTAGGCGTAGATGGTGTTGATGATTTTGGTGTTCCATTACCAAATGTTTTAGTTGATCATATCGTAAATAAAGGAGATATATCCTTAGGTATTTCTTATTATCTAGGGAACGCGATGATTGAAAC
>CAJYBF010000052.1 GCA_913064935.1 uncultured Mollicutes bacterium | reverse complement strand
CATATATCCCAGGCAATAAAATAGATATTAAAAAAGCAATATATCTTAGACCTCTTGTAAAGTATTCAATACCAGAGCTGAGATAATAATCAGGTGTAGTTTTGAATAAGTCAGTAAAGAATACTGGCATAAACAAAGCAAAGGGAGAACCATCAACTATAATTGCTACTCGTCCTTCTAGTAATTTAATTGCTACATAATCAGGTTTTTCTGTACTTATAATTGTAGGAAATGATTTGAATGGTTTTTTATCGTCCACTGCTCTCTCGATATATGCACTGTCGATGATACCTTCTGCTTTAATATCGTTAAGTCTAGTTTTAAGTTCGGTGATAATATCCTCGCTTGCTATATCTTTTATATATACCAAATTAACTTCTGTTTTTGTGTATTTTCCTATTTGAAAAGATTCTAATCTAAGGTTTTGGTGTTTTATTTTTCTCCTAAGTAATGAAGTGTTTATTCTAAGTGTTTCTGTAAAACTTTCTTGAGGACCATAAGTAGATGGTTCACTATCAGCTAGAGTTACGCCTCTGTTTTCCCAGCCCTTGGATCCTATTGTCAAACCAAGTCTTGATCCATCGATTAATAGAATAGTATCTCCACAAAATATCGAATCTAGAAGTTTCTGAAAATTGTCACAATCTTTAATCTCTCCAGAAGAAATTCCTAACTCCTTTATAATCTCAAATGTCCTCTTGGGACCTTTTAAATCCTCGCTGTTAACATTTAAAAAGCCCAACATAATAGGTTTTATAATGTCGTCATTTATAAGCCGTTTATCAGTCATTCCATCTAGATAAATGATAGCTACTTGTGTATAAGGATCATTGCTTAATCTAAATTCCCTAATCACGATATCCGATGAATTTCCTAGTATTTCAGGGATTTCCTTTAGATTTTTCTTTAGGTTCTTATGCAATTGGAGCTTACTGTAGTCGATATCTTTTGTAGGATTATCTTGGCTCTTATTCTTAAATATGCTCATTAAATCACCACTTTAACTTTTCTAATAATATTATTCCAATAATTGTCAATATTATTCTTTACAAAGTTTACTTAAAAGAAGCGAAATTAATTGGCTAGTCTATTTCTATTGGTATATGAATTGTGTATAATAAGCATATAGGAGGACTTTTATGAGTAGAGTGTATATTGTGTCAGCGAAACGAACGGCTATAGGATCATTCCTAGGCTCTTTAAAGTCAGTGCACCCAGCGGATTTTGGTGCAGATGTAGTGAGAAATATTGTAAAAGAAACTAAAATCGATGCTAGAAGTATCGATGAACTAATAGTTGGAAATATATTATCGGCAGGAGTAGGACAAGGGATAGGGAGACAAGTATCTATTAAAGCAGGGATTCCTGTAACTGTACCTGCGTACAGCTTGAACATGGTGTGTGGATCAGGGATGAAAGCGATTATGAATGCTTATTCGAACATTAAAGCTGGTATTCATAATTTAGTAATCGTTGGTGGAACTGAGTCTATGAGTAGAGCACCTTATCTAATGCCCGAAAAAACTAGAGACGGAATCAAAATGGGTGAAATCAAAGTTAAAGATCATATGATTCAAGATGCTTTGACTGATGCCTTCAATGATGTTCATATGGGAGTTACAGCAGAAAACATAGCTGAAAAATACTCTCTATCTAGGAACGATCAAGATGCATTTGCGATTAACTCGCAGATGAAGGCAATTTTAGCAATTGATGGTGGAAAATTTAAAGATGAGATAGTCCCAATTGTAGTAAAGACAAGAAGAGATGATTTTGTTTTTGATAAAGATGAATATCCTAATAGAACTACTAATTTTGAAAAGTTAGGAAAACTTAGAGCTGCATTTAAGAAAGATGGATCTGTCACAGCTGGAAATAGCTCTGGAATAAACGATGGTGCTAGCTTTATGTTGATAGCAAGTGAAGATGCAGTATTAGAAAACAATTTAACACCTTTGGCTGAGATAATTAGTATAGGACAGGGTGGAGTTAATCCTCTTTATATGGGATTAGGCCCAGTACCAGCTGTTAAAGATGCTCTTGACAAGGGTAAGATATCACTAAAGGATATAGAATTACTAGAACTTAATGAAGCCTTTGCAGCACAAAGTTTGGGCGTTATTTATGAATTATCAAGAGAGTACAAAATAAGTGAATCAGAGATTATGGATAAAACAAATGTGAATGGTGGAGCCATCGCACTTGGTCATCCAGTAGGGGCTAGTGGAAACAGAATCACAACCACTTTGGTACATGAGATGAAGAAGAGAAATGTTAAGTATGGATTAGCTTCATTATGTATTGGAGGAGGAATGGGAACTGCGATAGTTCTTCAAAATATGGATAAAACAAATGAGGCTTAAAGGTTGCGAATGCTGCATTGTTCTTAGCTGGTGATGAAGCTTGATATATCTCAGGTCATATTTTAAGTGTTAACGGCGTATGAGATTTTAACTATTTAGACACAGCCTATGTTGTGTCTTCTTTATCAGTAAATTATCATGTAAATTTTATGAACTAAGGAGATGATTCGATGAAATGTGTTGTCATTGGCGGATGTAATATGGATATAATAGGAACCTCTTTTCAGGAAATAGTACTTTATGATTCTAATCCAGGATCACTTAAGGTGGCCACTGGTGGAGTTGGAAGAAACATTGCTGAAAATATGGCAAGACTAAATTTAAATGTTTCTATGATTAGTGCTGTTGGGAATGACGAGTTTGGTAGGCTCATTTTAGATAAACTAAGATTGCAAAAAATCAACACCGATAGAATATTAGTAAGTGATGAATTTCCTACTTCGACTTATCTTTGTATACTTGATGAGTTGAATGAGTTGCATATAGCTATTAACTCCATGGAAGTCATTGGGTTAGTTAATAAGGATTTGATAATGAACTCAATCGAAGAAGATGACATCATCTTATTGGATGGGAATCTTTCAGATGATACATTAGAGTACATCTTCAGTAACTTCAACAACAAAATAGTTGTTGATGGAGTGTCGAGCATAAAAGTAACGAAGTTCAAAAAGTATTTATCTAAAATTTATGCTTTGAAATTAAATGATTTTGAAGCTAAGGCTTTAGTTGAAAAAGAAGATATATTAGAAATAGGTAAAGAATTGTACAACCAAGGCGTTCAAAATGTATTTATAACGTTAGGAGAACAAGGCTCAATTTATATTGGTGATAAGAAGGAATGCACTATGAAAATTGCAACCGATAACATAAAGAATGTCACTGGTGCAGGAGATGCATTTACTGCAGGAGTTGTTTATTCTCTTATTAATAAATTGACTCCCGAAGAGACGCTGAAGTTCTCGACTTATTGCGCACACATAGCACTTGGTTCGTTAGAGACTATTAATGAAGAGTTTAGCTTAGAAAAAGTAATGGAGATGATTGATAATGATTAAAATATCGAAAGCGGTACAAGAGGCACTAGATAATGGAAAGCCTATAGTTGCATTAGAGTCTACTATTATTTCTCACGGAATGCCATATCCTGAAAATGTTCAAACAGCTAGAAATGTTGAGAACATAATCAAAGAGTTGGGGGCTGTCCCTGCTACTATTTGTATAATGGATGGATTTTTAAAAGTAGGTCTGACTGACGATGAATTAGAACTCTTAGGTAAAGCTGAGGGGGTTATAAAAACTTCAAGGAGAGATATTCCTATAGTACTTGCTAAGAAAGCGTATGGGGCTACGACAGTCTCTGCAACAATGATTATAGCTGAGTTAGCAGGAATCAAAGTATTCGTTACAGGTGGTATAGGTGGAGTCCATAGAGGGTCTGAAGACACTATGGATATATCTGCAGATTTAGATGAGTTATCTAGGACATCAGTAGCTGTCGTTTGTGCTGGAATTAAATCTATATTAGATTTAGGATTAACTTTAGAATATCTTGAAACAAAAGGAGTTCCCGTGTTATCTTATGGAACTAAAGAACTTCCTGCTTTTTACACGAGAACAAGTGGTTTCGAAGTAGATTATAAAGTTGATACTCCGAATGAATTTGCAGTCATTATGAAGAATAAGTGGGATTTAGGTATGAATGGAGGTATAGTAATTGCTAATCCAATTCCTTTGAAATATTCTATGCCTTTAGAAGTTATTAATGAGGCAATAGATGAGGCATTATCCGAGTTAGATCAAAAGGGGATTAAAGGTAAAGAGTCCACGCCTTTCCTGTTATCTAAAATAACAGATATAACAAAAGGAAATTCCTTAGCTAGTAATATTCAGCTAATTTATAACAATGCGAGACTAGGTGCTAAGATCGCTGTTGAGTATCAAAAATTACCTAAGTAAATGTTTAAAGAGATCATTAAGTTCAAATGGTAGTAATACCACATTTGGACTTATTTTTTTTTAACTTTTATTGTCGAATATATGTTATCTTTATAAAGGAAAGAAGGACAAGATGAAAAAAGAGATGAAGGTATTTTTAGCAATAATCGCATTTACTGGGTTGGCACTAAGTTTAAGTTTCCAAGTATTTGGGCCATACTTTAAAGAAGTATATAACGTAGATGCAATACAAAGGGGTATGATTGAATTTCCTAGAGAATTGCCAGGTGTTATTTCTGTTTTACTAGTTGCAGGATTATCGTTCTTAGGGGATTTCAAATTAAGCATAATAGCACAACTTTTTTGTGTAATCGGAATAATGTTTTTGGGTATTGTAACTCCAGTATTTGAAGTAATGTTAGTCTTCTTATTTATTAACTCATTAGGTTTTCATTTATTTGGAACAATGAGACAAAGTATTGGTTTAGCAATTGCAGGAAATGAAAACATAGGTAGAACTATTGGTAGGTTTAATGGTCTTTATACAGCTTTCACGATGGTAGGTAGTGGTATAGCTTATATTGGATTCAAAGTAGGATTTTTTGATTTTTCAAATGATATCAAACTTCCATTCGTGATTTCAGCATTTCTATTTCTAATATCGATTGCTCTATTGATTTACTTGAGTAAACTAATAACTCTTCCAAAGACGAAGAAGAGAATGAATTTTGTATTCAGGAAAGAGTATAAATTGTATTATTCATTAGTAATCTTATTTGGAGTGCAAGAACAGATAATGCTTGTGTATGGGCCATGGGTACTGATTGAATTACTTAGTAAAGGTGCAGATACAATTTCTATCATTGCATTTGTAGGGTCATTCATAGGAATGTTTTTCATTCCGTATATAGGTAAAATTACAGATAAGTATGGACTTAGAAAAGTACTGTTTGTTGATGCGTTTTCATTTGTATTTGTTTACGTATCTTATGGTTTATTAGTTACTGGTTTTGTAACAGGAAAACTTCCATTAACTGGATTACCGGTATTATTAGCATACTCATTAGTAATCGTCGACAAGATGTCTACTCAAATGGGAATGGTTAGAACGGTGTATTTAAAAAGTATTTTGGTTGAAGAGAGTGATATCACTCCTACCTTGTCACTAGGTATGAGTATGGATCATGTTGTATCTATAATTGCAGCGGTAGCTGGAGGAGTTGTATGGGTTACAATGGGACCTCAATACATCTTTTATGTAGCAGCACTTGTCTCGTTATTCAACATCTATATAGCTAGTAGAATAAAATAAAATGGACACTCCTTGGGAGTGACCATTAATTATATTTGATTAAGTCCATTTTGGACTTTTTTTATTATTTTAAAATGCGGATGTTACTAATTGTTGCTGGTTTTATTTCCTTATTCTTTATGATGTAGTCAGCGATTATCTCTACCATATCTTTTTCTAAAATCTTGACTACTCTTTTGTTCTTTAGCATATTAAAGTCTCCGCCACCAGCAGCTCTTCTAGTATAATAATCGTGCACATAATTACTATTACTTTGACAAAGTGGACAATCACTAGAAAATCTTGAATGAGATATGCTAAAAAAAACTAATTTTTATCATAGAAGATTGAGTCATTGTTAATTAAATCATCGACTAATAATAATAATCTTATTATATTTCTAAATCAGTGTTAAAATAGTTATACATAATAAATCTCCTTATATTGGTTTTAGACGACTCGATTATAACTAATTTATTGTGCACTTTTTATATAAACTAAAAAATATTTAGGATACTCACACACAAAACTTAATTAGAGAACTTTATATAAATGGGTTCATTTTGGTAGTATAAAGTATGTTAAATTGATAATTATTCATAGAGAAGGTAATGATAAAATACGATCAATTAAGAGGAAATAAATGGAAAAAGTTCATAAACTTAAAATAATAATAATGTTTGGAATTTATTTATCTTTGCTTGGCTTTATTGTGGGTGGAGTAGCATGGCTCTTTTTGAATGTTTCGTATTTGTGTAGATTCCTTCTATGGGATGTACTACAAGGTATGATTCAATTTGAATACTACGCATCAGTTACGATACTAATTGGGGGAATACTAATTGGGTACATTCAAACGAAGTATCCGAGATACCCAAGATTAGCGCATGAAATTGGTGATGAGTTCAAGAGCACAAGAAGAATTAGCTATGATGTGGTTCATATAGCATTTATAGCTGCATTATTACCACTCGTGTTTGCTGGAAGCCTTGGACCTGAAGCTGCATTAGTAGGTGTAATAGGTGGTATGGGTACTTGGATGGGAGATCGGCTAAGACACTTTTACAATAATATAGAATTTTTAAGAGATAATAGTCTACTCAAAGGATTAAGATTTCTTCTTAGAGGGAATTTAACTAAAAATAGTCATGCATTCGATAGAGCTCCTTCAAGAGTTTCAAAGACAACAATGTACACTCTTGCCACATTTTCAAGTACAGTAGCTTTTCTTATACTGAATTCTTTTAGAAGTGCTGG
>CAJYBF010000051.1 GCA_913064935.1 uncultured Mollicutes bacterium | reverse complement strand
GATGTGGCTTTTGAACCACTTATCTAATCTCATCGACAAATCTTGCGTGGCGTTCACATCATAAATATCAAAACCACGTGAATTGGCCCTATCAGGTGCGTATAAGTCAATTGGCATGGCGATTTGCTTGTTCTCACGAACTTGTAATCTTTGTGTGCGCTCTACTGGATCTTCGAGCAATGACTCTACAGGCTGACTGTCATCGACTATCGCGTTTACAAATGATGAATTGGCACCGTTTTCTAACAAGCGGCGAACTAGGTAAGCTAGCAAATCTTCATGCACGCCAACCGGCGCATAAACACGACATTGAATATTGTCTTTTGTTACTACTTGGTCATATAAAGAATCACCCATGCCGTGCAGACACTGGAATTCAAAACCTTCTTTATCATCTCCTGCTGTAGGATATGAATTTTTACCGAATATACGTCCACTTACGATACTTTCTTCTATTGTTCCAAAATTAAATCCAGTAATTCCTCCAGCTAATGAATAACTATTTGAGCTTTTACCCCTATTCGATTGGTTCCCTGCACCTAAAGTTGCTGTAACTTTAGCACGTGAGATTAATCCAAAGTTATATGCTGAAACTCCACCTATTCCTCGTCCAGCTTTAACTAAGCCTGAACCGCCAACTTCAACATTTCTCATGATCCCTGTTACACCATTTACCCCAACAATTGCACCAGCACCTGTTGTTAAATCCGTTGTATCAACTATACCGCCCAATACAGGTAATTCACCTTGTAATTTCGAGTTAACTACTGTTCCTCTAGTTGATACATTTTCTATTAATCCATTATTTGTATCAGCAATAACACCAATTGAATATATGTTTACTTCTGATGCGCTAATTTGAGTTGTATCATCAATAACTAAATTTTTGACGATTCCTGTTTCTGTAATTATATGGAATAACCCCCCATTACCAACAAATGATAACGAGTTGTTTCCACCATTATATACTCCACTAAATGCTACTTTACGACTATCATTTATCTCAATAGGGTCTTCTAGAGTCATTATAATGTTTTGTACTTGTGTGAAGTATTTATTTACTAACAATGGATCATCTAATATTGCGTTAATATCAGATACTTTACTTGTTAAGTATGGATTTGACTCAGTTCCTTCTCCACCAAATAATACAAGTTCACTATGTGTTCCTACTATACCTGTATCTACTTTTACATTATAATATCCACCTAATGGTTGATTTGGTATAAAAGTAATTACATCAAGAACAGCTCCAGGTGATACTTGTAACTGTCCGTTTAAATCTGTAAATTCACTACTACCTTCAGCTTTAACAGAAACTGTAAAAGTTTGAAGTTCTCCATCTGTTTGTGTCCAAGTTACAGTAGAACTGAATTGGTCATCTGTCATAGATATATTAGTTGGAATTGATGATATAAATATCCACTGTGCAGTTAACGTTACGTCTTCTGTTATGATATCAATATCGAAATTCCATTCAGTAGTTCCGCTTAACCAAATTCCGTCAAAAACGTAATCATCTTTATCTGGGTTCGTTGGTTCTATAACCAATCCACCTTCTGTTATTTCTTGGCTTTCTATTACTGTTCCACCTTCTGTTACAAACGTTACTCCGTATGTAACTGGATCTGTACTTTTTCCACCACATGCAGTTAATAGTGCTGCAACGCTGAAGATTGTAATAATCGTTAATAATTTTTTCATTTTTTTCCTCCGTTTTTTTATATTTCTAGTTAGGAATGTATGCAACTGAGTTACTTATTGCCATTAATATAAAGATTCCACAAATGATAATTGGTCCTAAATATGAATTCCCACTTAGTTTATAAAACCATCTATTAAAGAATGGCATTAAAAACATTACTGGTAATAGTGTGAATAAAATATTTACATATAACCATTGTGTTGTGCTATCAGGTAATTCTGTAAAGGCAATTGTTCCGGTCCTTGCAAATACTAAGTATTGGATAAACAAGATGATAGCTAAACCTGAAATATTCATTAGTCCTGCTAAGAATAGCTTTGTTGTTTCTGATAGTTTCCCGTTCATTTGACTTCCATTGACTCTAATTGAGTTTGAGAAATAAAAGACAAAGAATAATGGGAAATACATAAGCAATTGCAATATCGCTTTTAGATTCACTCTTCTTGCAGCCATTACAAATATAAATCTGTAATCTACCGTAAATAATGATTGGATGATGTTTAATAGCCCGAAGTAGATTATAATTACTAAAATTCCAATTAGAAATGTTTTTAATACATCAATAAATGGCATTTTAATTCCCCATCCTTTTATATCGTCTGGGGTTGCTTGTTTCTTCTTCTTTATCAAATTACCAATGATATGAGTTCCAACAAATAATAGAGCTGAGAATGATCCACTGATTACTGCCCAAATAGTAACAGCATTTGTCATTCGTTGTGGGAAGAACCACGTTGGTATTGAATTACTTGCCTTTTCAAAGAATACAAATGTAAGTTTACTTGCTGGTAAATATGTCATTGCTGCAAATGTTGCTGCTACAACAAATAAGGCAACGTATATTAACAATTCTTTTTTTGATCTTTGTGTCTTATTTATTACTGGATCACGTAAAGATTTTTTGAAGAATGGAATTTCATATAATAATACCGCAATTGGTACAATCATTGCTAAAGATGCAACTAGTGAAATTGTTGTCAATACCTCTTTATAGATCCAAACTTGTTCTGTTGGTGCTAATTCAGCACTTCTAAAATTCATTGCTATTTCAAAATAGTTTATGATGTTCCCTGTTGCTTCAACGCTATATGGTTGAAATGCATGAATTGTTTCAGTGTTAAATACTTGTCTCATGTTTCCGAGATTTGGATTACCATATATCTTCCCTATTTCGATTTGTTCACTGTAAGGAATCGTTTCAGCTCCTTCTTTTTCTAAACCTGCATTGATAAAATCATGGGATTCAATAGCCCATGTAAGATCAGATTTGCTTGCATCTTCAGGTGCACTGTCATTTACTTGATTTCTAAATGCCCCTTCATCATATAAAGCATAATCCATTCCTAAGTTACTATTCGCAAAAGAAATATCTGATCTGATTGATAAAACATATCCACTCACGAAAACAGAATGAACTTTACTAGTACCATCATTATTAACAGATTCCTTACCAAAGTGAATTGCAGCTTGTAATGCTGCATTTCCGCCTGCAGAATGTCCTGTTACACCAATACGGTCTTTATCGATGAATGGATACACATCGTCGTTGTCATAAATGTAATCTATTAAGTCAAAAGCTCCATATCCTTCGTTAGTAGCTATCGCGCTACCTTGTACTTCGGAACTACTCGATGAATACCCTTGAATATATGGATCAATACTAATTACTACAAATCCTCGTTTCGCTAACTCTAATGATACATTTTCCTGAGTTTCTATTGAACGTTTAAATCCGGATTTCACAATGACTAATGGTGCTTGGTTTTCTTCTGTTACGCCATCTGGATGATAAATATCATATGCTAGGGTTTGATTATCTCGTGTATCTAAATAAACTGTCTCAATATCTACATTGGTAAAATCACTTTGGATTAAACTTGCAAACAATGAACTCATTACGATAATCATTAATAAAATAAATATAATTAACCCCTTTCTGTGTATTTTGTTATGTTTGTTAAATTTAAAACTAGGTCTCCGCATATATTACTCCTTCTTGCACATGTAAGCGTTATTTCTATATTAGTTTAACAAAAAAAAAGTCCTATTTCTATAGGTCCATCTTAACTAAAATCTATGAGGTATTAAAAAAATTTATACCTCATAGATTTTACATGCTTTATAAATTCTTGTGCTGCATTACTAAGTTCAGTGTTCTTTTGCCAAAGCAAACCTATTTTAAGTGATAATCCATCTTCAAAAGGGATACCAACAATCGATTCATCATTAGGATCTACTAATTCTTTAATTAAGAAAGCTCCCCCTAAGTCCATCTTCACAAAATTCCTTAATACAGATATTTGACTTGAAACCAAAACGATATCTGGTTCTGTATCTATTTTACTAAACATGTTTTTAATTAGTCTTGTTTGAAAAGAACCTTCTCTCATTAATACAATAGGTTCATTTTTGATATCTTCAATGGTTAAACTATTCCTGTCAGCCAGTTTATTGGATTTTGAAACACAATAAACTAATTCGGTATCTAATATAACTTCTCTATTATATTGTTCGTTTTCAGAATTGTTTAAAATAGAGAATCCTAAATCTAATGTTTTATTGAGAATTTTATTTCTAATGCTTAATGATCCTTCTTCCCACATCTCGAATTTAGCACCGACATGATCAAGTAAGTATCTATTATATATTTTGGGAAAGAGAAAAGAACCAATCATAGGTGGTACACCAATTCTGATTGTTACTTGATTCTTTGAGATATCTCTTAATTCACTTTCAAATATATGAACACCATCTAACACAATCTTTGCTCTATCATAAAAGAATTCTCCTGCTTTTGTTAAGACCAAATTATATCTTTTTCTTTCAAAGAGTTTTATACTAAATTCTTTCTCTAAGTTACTTATTGCAGATGATAAAGCAGGTTGAGTTACAAATAGAACTTTAGCCGCTAAACTAAAAGAACCATTATTACACACTTCAACAAAATACTTCAGTTGTAAAAAAGTCACAAAATCACTTCCTATCATGTTAGAACCACTATTAAATATTATAACATGATGTTATTAAAAGAACATAAAACAATATTGCATTTCCCATGTCATAAACTAATTTTAACTTATTATAGAAACCATATATATTCTAATATTGTTAAAAGCTTATTAAGGTATGAATCGAAACGTTTCCAGTTGCTGCGCATACAGCTATTTATCAAGTCTATTTAGTTTCTGCTACGACTCGATGCATCGCAGCACACTAGCAAATTTTTATTTTTACTACCCTGTTCTTCTATATTTCATAATATACTCCCTAAGAGTTATTTGTTTTCAAATCCGTCTTAAAATGCAAGTGAATTGTAAAATAAAAGGGGCTTGCGCCCCACCTTGATACTATAGTTTCACCTATTAGAAAGTGAATATATAACGATACCTAAAGGTATCTCAAATTACATTACCTCTATGAATCACTAATGACCTTGTATTTTCTAAGTTTTCCTTTGAGCGTTTTGTTTTCTAACTTAGCAAGTGCGTAATTACCTTTGTTATTAAATATCTCTACATAAGAACAAGTTCTTTCTACACTAATGATTCCAACGTCATCAGTTGTTATATTATCTATACTTAATAAAGTACCTAATATTTCTCCAGGTCTTATCTTTTTATCTTTTCCAGCGTTCATTCTAATTCTTAGTATTTGCTTGTTTAATTCTTTTGCTTTAGATACTTTCTTTATTTTTCTTTTACTGCTTTGCTTAATATAGTCCAATTTAAACGATTCTATCATATCTCTCGCAGGTAAATTAAATTCACTAATTTCATAATTGTTCTCTTTGATAATGTTATCTAGATTGAACCTTTGACTATAAGTTAATATACTTACTGCATTACCCTCATTACCAATACGAGCAGTTCTTCCGATACGGTGGATATATGTATCTAACTCAAAAGGTAAATCATAGTTATATATATGACTAATATTATCTACGTGAATTCCTCTAGCTGCCACATCAGTAGCTACAAGAATACTGTATATATCATTTTTATAATCATTTATTGCGGCTAGACGTTCTTTTTGATCCATTCCTCCATGTAATTTGCATACACTAATTTTGAGTTTTTTAATCCCTTGATAGACTTCATCTACTGTGTCCCTTAAATTACAGAAGATAATTGCTTTTGAAGGCTTTGAAGTGTAAATAACTTCTACTAAATTTTTAAACTGAAGGTCCTTACTACAAAATAGAACTTCTTGTTTGATGTTTACTTTTGATTTCTCATTAGTTTCTATCTTAATAAACTCGTGATTTATTAAGTGTCTTCTAGCTAGTGTTCTAATTTTCTTTGGCATAGTTGCAGAAAACAATCAAATCTTATTCTTACCTTCTTTAAAATTAATATTTTTTTCAATTTCATCATCTTGCATCTACCTCTTCTTAAGCGGAGTTTAGTTTATCCGGATTAAATGTTGAATTACCTGTTTTTCTAACATAAGAAAATTAAGCAAACTGCTTGCTGCTTTCCTCAAATTCTTTCATAGCATTTATATACCGCTGAAAATATACTTTTGCCAGGTATGACATAACTATAAATTCACTCTTGTTTTCCTGGATAATTTCTAAGAATTTTTTTGCATCAAGTATCATAACTTTAGATGGTTTTATAACTCGTGCCCTGGTCATATATCTCTTTACATCAAATAATAAATTAGTGCCAAACAAAGCTCCATGTTGCACAATCTTTTCAATTTCTAAGGATAATGATTCGATACTGATATCATCTCTACTCGGAACTCTAAGTGATACTTCACCTTCTAATAAAATGAATAAATTTTTTGCCACTTCCTTTCGATCATAGATAATTTGATCTGCCTCAAAATCTTTAATAACGGCAGCTTCACTTATCTCTGCAATTTGTTTTGAAGTCAACAATGAGAAAATTTCCTTTTCCACAATTTCATACTTTTTCATAATACACCTCTTTAGTTATGATTATTTATATGGATTTAATCAGTGAACTGTTCACTAGTGTTAATCTCATTAAGAAAAATGTAATTAATATTTTTTTCTGATCGTAATAGCAATGAGAGTATAATTCATTATTTAAATCTCTTATCAGCTTTAATATTATTAAATTTATTGGTCTTTTCAGTCAACCATCCCATTCTAATTTCCTCCGAATTGCTGCACTCTTTAAAATTTGGTTTTATATCTAACAATGGTGTTCCATCAACAATATCGATGTTTTCT
>CAJYBF010000050.1 GCA_913064935.1 uncultured Mollicutes bacterium | reverse complement strand
GGACCAATGCCATTTAATGATAGAAGTTCTTCCCTGATAGCGTATAAGTCTCTATTGAAAAAAGTGTCCAGGTTGTCATGGTAGTTGTTGTGTAAATATAATGCCAAGTTTTTGAGTCGTTTTGCTTTTTGATTGAAAAATCCAGATGGTTTAATCATATTTCGTAAGTTTACCATGTCGATATCTACTAATTTTTTTATGTCTAATATGTTTTTTGATTTGAGATTTGTTAGTGCCTTTTCCACGTTTGACCATGCTGTGTTTTGGGTTAATATAGCTCCAACTATGATTTCGAACCGTGGGTCACTACCGTTTTTTTCGTGATAGCTTTTATCCATGGGCCACCAATCTAGATTACCAAATCGTTCTAAGAGTGTTTTGTACAATGAATATGGAGTTAGTTTCATTTTTTATCTGCCTTCTTATGTTTATCTTGTGCCTGCCAAAGCTCGGAGTATTTACCGTTGGCTTCAAGTAGTTGTTGATGATTACCTTGCTCTAGGAGTCTGCCTTGATCGAGTACCAATATTTGATCTGCATCGATTATCGTCGATAATCGATGGGCAATCACAACGGTTGTCAACCCTTGAGAAATTTCATTCAGTGCGTTAAGTATGGATGCTTCTGACTGACTGTCTAACGATGAGGTTGCTTCATCGAATATCATGATAGGAGGGCGCTTTAAAATCGTTCTAGCAATAGCAACGCGTTGTTTTTGTTCTCGTCTTAGTGTTACCCCTTTGTCCCCGACTATAGTTTCATATCCTTGTTCGAAACTACCGATATCACTATGTAGACTCGCTAATTTAGCGGCTCTAATAATCCTTTTTTGATCTTTATTATCTCATGTAATCCCAATGTTTTCCTGAACTGTCTTAGAATATAGGAATGGTTCTTGTAAAATCACTCCAATATTACTTCTTAAATACTTCTTATTGTACTGAGCGATAGGCACTCCATCTATTTCAATTGACCCAGATTGATAATCAAGTAATCTGATTAACAACTTGATTAATGTCGATTTTCCACTACCCGTTTTTCCAATAAGTGCTATTGTTTCTCCTGGATTTATGGTTAAACTTAGGTTATCAAGTAGATTTTCACTTGAATCATCAAATTTAAACGTAACATTTTTGAACTCTATTTTACCGTCAATTTTTCTTTTGTCAGTACCGTTGTCCACATACTCGTCTTCTACATCGAATATTGTATTTAATCTCGCGATAGAGACTGTGGTTTTACTATACTCTGCTACGATACGACCTAAATTTCTGATCGGCCATACTATTATTTGAACAAACATTATAAAAGCTATAAGTTGCCCAGTAGAAATATTACCGTTTATTGCATAGTAACTTCCTATAACAAGCGTTAAGCAATACTGAGTAAAAGTTATTAAATCACTAGTTGACCAGTAATTAGCCATCTTATAATACATTCTTAGTGATTTTTCTTTATACTCGTTGTTCTTCTCAACAAATTTATCAATTTCATATTGCTCGTTGCTAAATGCTTTAACTACTCGAACACCGTTCAAGTTTTCTTGAACAGTTGTAGTAAGCCTTGACTCTGATTCTTCTACTTCTGTAAATATCTTTTCTATTTTTTTGAAATAGAATATAGAAATACCTACTGTTACTGGTAGAACAATCAAAGAAATAATTGTTAAGAATAAATCGATTTTCACCATCTGGTAAATTACTGATACTGCTAATCCAGCAATCCAAAATATATTAAACACATGATTTTGAAAGAACATTCTTATCGTGTCTATATCTGTAGTAGATCTTTGTATCAAGTCACCGGTATCTGCATTATTATGATACGTGTACGATAAGTTCTGCAAATGCGAATACATTTTGTTTCTCAAGTCCCTAGCGATATTCTCTGAAAAATGCGCCTTTGCTACTGAATTCACTACCATGAATGCGGCTCTAAGTAAGCTAAATAGTGCTAATCCTATGGCTACTCCAGCTAAATGTGTCTTAAAATCATCTGCATAGACTAAATCTATTGCACAAACTGGCAAATTTGGTACATCTTCTCCTAAAAGGGTATCAAAAACATACTCAATGCTCTTAGGTATAAATGATCTTGATACACTTAATAGTATTGTAAATCCTATTCCTAGGAAGAAAATCCACTTATGATTTTTCCCGATTTTGATTAGTTGTTTCATTTCCTCACCTCTTCCTCTTTGATTTTATATTTGCATATAAAATCCTTCATTACATAAAAAAAACATAGATATCATTATCTATGTCCATAATTAACTACAAGGTTTGTTTTACAAATGTAAATATTACATTATATAAATAAACAGCAGTTCTACTTATTCAAATTTGATATAAGTTAATTAACTTATAGCCAGTAGTCTTAATCTAAGGGTAGGTAATAATCTCACCTTGTATAAATGACTTATAAAATTTGAATAATATAGTTTGTTAATATGAACTATAGTTTTGATGATATTTGAATATCTCGATTTTCTCGGCAAATGCGCATTGATGGCATTACAAAAAACTGACACTAACGATACGATTTGACAATGAATCATTAAAAATACATTTTGATTTTTCTGGTTAGTCATTTTACATATCCCCTTTCATTAGTTTTAACTACTATATATTTTTACCACTTTTGGCTATTATTGTCAATTGATTTTGTGAATTTAATGTGAATTTTTACTAGAAGGTTGATCTTTTGGTAACAAAATCAACAGTTCTCACCTAGACTGGCTAGCGATATTTGGCAAATGAAAATCGAAAAGTCATAGCTTGTCGATTTTTTTTGTTGGTCCGAATAATGAAAGTGTTAAGTCACCTTCTTCGATTCTATTTTTGAAGTCAATTACTTTTTTCTTAATCAAATCTCTTGTTTTTCTGAAATCGTCTAATGTACCACCTGAAGGATCATCAAGACCCCAATCTTCTTTATGCCTATTTGGTACATATGGACACTTTACATTACATCCCATGGTAATTAGGAAATCTACCTCTTTTGGTATGTCAGATAAAAGTTTGGGTTGGTGCATACTCATCTTAATCCCTACTTCTTCCATAACATGAACAGCTAAAGGCTTTACCTCTTTATAATACTCTGTCCCTGCCGAATACACATTGAAAGAGTCGCTCAATAACTCTTTGGCCCATCCCTCTGCCATTTGACTCCGGCAAGAATTATGAACACAAATAAAAGCAATATTATATTTCATACTAAACCCAACTTTCTAATTTTCTTAGAACCAATGTTTTGTCTTATTTGCTATGCTTACAAGCGTCAGCATAACAGGTACTTCTACTAGTACTCCGACTACTGTAACTAGTGTTGCTCCTGACTGTAGCCCGAACAATGAAATCGCAACTGCAACTGCTAGTTCGAAGAAATTACTCGCTCCTATTAACGCTGCAGGAGCAGCTATGTTATGTTTAAGTCTCCATGCTTTAGCCCATAAATATGCAACGAGGAAAATCAGGAACGTTTGGATAATTAATGGTACTGCTATTAAACCTATATGAAGAGGATTATTTAAAATAGTTTCTCCTTGGAAAGAGAATATAATAACTAAAGTAAGCAATAATCCAATTATAGTAGTTTTATCAAATTTCTTAAGAAATACCTCAGTAAAGTAAGTTAATCCTTTACCTGCAACAATATATTTCCTTGATAAATATCCACCTAACAAAGGTATTACTACGAATAAAATAACTGATAAGAATAATGTATCATAAGGAACACTAACATAGTTAACACCTAGTAAGAACATAACAATTGGAGTAAATGCTATTAAAAGGATTAAATCATTAACTGCGACTTGGACCAACGTATAAGCTGGATCTCCTTTTGTCAGATGACTCCATACAAACACCATGGCTGTACATGGAGCTGCCCCTAGTAGGATTGCTCCTGCTAGATACTCATTTGCTAATTCTGTTCCAATTAACGATTGGAATATGACCTTAAAGAATAAAGCAGCAATTAGGTACATCGTGAATGGTTTAATCAACCAGTTAGTCACAGTAGTAATTGTTAATCCTTTTGGTCTTTTAGTTGCTTCTAGAACACTAGAAAAATCTATTTTCAGCATCATAGGATAAATCATTAGCCAAATCAATATAGCAACTGGTATAGATACATTTGCGTACTCAAATTTAGCTAAAGTCTCTGGAATAACTGGAGCCCATTTCCCAATAGCAACCCCAACAACTATACATAGTGCTACCCAGAAGGTAAGATATCTACCGAAAAGACCCATAGGATCTTTCTTATTGTCATTTACTACTTTTACGTCTTTCTTCATATTGAATCCCCTTATTTTCTTTTGATGTTTAACTTAACACAACATTCAACATGTGCCGTTTGAGGAAACATATCAAAAGGTTGAACTGAAACAACATCATATTTATCAGATAGAAAATTAATATCTTTTGCTAATGTTGAAGGATTACAAGAAACATAGATAATTGATTTTGGTTTAACTTTTAAAATAGTGGTGATACTCTCAGGATCTAAACCTGGTCGTGGTGGATCAAATATCATTAAGTCTGGTTTGTAACCAGCCTTTGACCATCTCTTAAGTACATTTCCTACACTACCAACAGCATAATCAGCATCTATCTTATTCAAACGACAATTATCCTTTGCTGACTCAACAGCTGAAGGTACTATTTCTATTCCTCTTAACTCTTGCCCTTTATAAATATATTGACCAATACTACCTACACCTGCATAACAGTCAACTATTTTGCTACCATTTCCAACTAACGATTTTATATGATCATATAACTTCAATGTTTGAATGTCATTTAGTTGAAAGAAATCCAGCGGTCTTACATAAAATGATGTATCACCAATTTCTTTAACTAATCTAGACTTACCTTCTAACTTAAGCACTTTTCCATCATGAAGTAACTTACTCTTTCTATCCAGAATAACATTCATTATTCCCGCAACATTTTCGATTTTGTTCAACTGTAAAGTCAATTGTTCAAGATTCATCTGTCTAGCTGTCACTAAGGATAATTGTAATTCATTATGCTTATTTGTTCTCACAATTATATGTCTAAGACCTTTATTAGATACGTCAATTTTTATCTCATTTAAAGCTTTCTTGATCTCTACAAGTGCTTTATTAATTGCTTTATCCTGAATTAAACATTCCTCCATCTCAGTAACGAAATGGCTACCTTCATCATAAAGTACTATTACTACTTTTTCTTTTAACTTCTTAACTACTAATTGAACTTTATTTCTGTAATAATTCGGCGATTTCATCCCTATAGTAGGACCAACTTGAGGAGTTAGAGATGTATATTTCATAAACGATTCTCTTACACGGTTTTGCTTGTATTTTAGTTGTTCCTGATAATCTAAATGCATTAAAGAACATCCGCCACACTTGAAATAAACTTTACAACTGGGATTCACCCTATGTTTTGATTTCTTAATTATTTTATTAACTTTAGCTTGAGAAAAATTATTCTTCTCTTCTGTGATTTCAACATCCACAATCTCGTTTGGAAGTGCACCTTTTACAAAAACAATTTTTTTCTTATGATATGCTATTCCATGTCCATTTATATCTAATCCTTTTATTGTTAAATTCATATTATCTCTCCGATGTTAACTGCGTAATTAAGGTGAATAGGTCTGTTATAAAGCTATTTACCTTGGAACGTTTGCCCCATGCCATTAATGTTATCTCTTCAGATTTTTTTAAGTCTACTAGAAACTCTTCTTTTAATACACTCACACTCCTATTATACATTAAAATTGTGTTTTCAAAGTTAATTAATGCACTTCTTACATCAAAATTATATGTTCCACACGATCCTATCTCATCATCAACAACGATAAATTTCGAGTGGTTAAAAGTATGCTTATACTTATATATTTTAATTCCACTTTCAAGTAAGGGTAAGATGAATGATTCCGTGACCTTATAAATCATAAGTTTATCAGGTCTACCAGGAATTAATATCTTCACATCATTACCTGCCCTAGCTGCCATTTTTAATGCTGTCTCATATTCTTTATCTAAACCAAGATATGGGGTACTTATATATATATACTTTTTAGCAGCGTATATTAACTTTAGATAAGTATTTCTTATAATGGGTATTGTATCAGGACCTGATTGTAAGAGTTGAAAAATCCCTTCTTCTTCTACAGTTTGAATTGGGTAATATTTCTTGTTTGTAATCAGTTCATTCGTGACATAGTACCAATCTCTTGAAAACAGTGCAGTAAGCGATTGAATAATCGCACCTTCTATTTCCATATGTGTGTCTCTCCAGTTATATTTTCTTGTTCCGAACAAATACTCATTACCAATGTTAAATCCGCCTGTAAAAGCAAATTTTCCATCTATAATGGTGATTTTTCTATGATACCTATAATTGACCTTCGTGTTAAAAATAGGAACTATCAATTTATCTATTGGATGAACAAGTATCCCGTGTAATCTAAGTACTTTCAAAAAACTATTGTTAAAACTTCTACTTCCTAAATAGTCATAGATAATTCTAATCTCAACACCTTGCTTATCTTTTTTAATAAGTTTTGCTTTTATATCTGTAGTAGATGGAATATTTGAAAATAGATCAGTGATTGTTTTTTCTGAATATAAAACAAGGTGATCCTGATCTATTTTATCTACATCTACATTATAATCCTCTTCATTACAAACAAGCGGCTTAATTTGCAATAGATAGAAAGAAGCCAATCCTGCTTTATCCTTCGTTAAATCAACGGCAAACTCAATTTCAACTGGCGACCCCAAGGCTTCCTTAACTACATCTAGAATTACATTTATAGTTTTAGCCAAAGGGATATATTCGTACTTTAATATATTTGCAAAATTAATACTTATAGGACCGTATGAATCCAATCCTGGACTAACCAGGTCATTTTCAGAAACTTAAACAGACGCTAAGTG
>CAJYBF010000049.1 GCA_913064935.1 uncultured Mollicutes bacterium | reverse complement strand
TAAGGGGCATCTAAAAGAGTTCTGATTGCATGAGTAAGACAGTCGAGGTTGAAGGTGTGTACGATTATGACCCTGAAAAAAGTCGGCAAGCGGTGAAGGATGAACACTTTCAATAATGAAATGTCGATCACTTATAAACTTCTTTTTACTTCTAGCATTAGCTCCCCAAAGAATAAAAACTATTGGAGTCAATTGATTTGATAAATACTTAATGACATTATTTGTAAATGTTATCCAGCCTAATTCTTTATGTGATAAAGGCTCGTTTTTTCTTACAGACAATATAGTATTAAGTAAAAACACTCCCTCATCAACCCACTTGCTTAAATCGCCTGTTTGAGGGATGTTACAACCAACATCGGTAGAAAGTTCCTTAAAGATGTTACGAAGCGATGGAGGGCACTTTACACCTTCATTAACACTAAAAGCAAGTCCATTAGCTTCGTTAATGTTATGATATGGATCTTGTCCTAAAATAACTACTTTTACAGTCTTACAGTTGAATGCTTTAAACAAGTCTTCTTTTTTTGGATACACACTATGTGTAGAGTATTCGTAATCAAGTGATTTCATAAGCTCAATATAGTATTGTTTTTGTTCCTCAGTTTTTAAAAAGTCTTCCAACATATAGATACCTCTAAATAATTATAGCATAACACTCTAAGCGAATTAATTGTACTTAGAGGCTATTCTCCTCACATGTTCCTTCTTTGCTATTTTATTAGTAATGTTCTTAAATAACATCTGATCAAGAATTTCTACTAATACCTCTACATTGATTATTTCATCGATACCACTTTCAAGTGTAGATATTACTTCCTTTAGTTGATACATATTTATCACGTATGTGTCAGTTTGTTCTACCACTACATCCCTAAGTTCTGCTGCATTTGAAAAAACAACTATATTATAAACTGGTGGCATTGCGGTAATTTCAATATTACTCTTAAGTCTTTTAATGTGTGTTTTATTTTGACTAACAGGATTATAAAAACTTGTTTTTGCTATATGTGTCTTATAGTAAGTTTTACCTCTAGAATTTGTTCTTCTATTGAAGTATTTAATAGTTTGCTTCCATTGTTTATTTTTGTCATTTCCAAAGATCCAACCTTTGTAATATTTAACCTCTATTACATAGATAGCTTTAGAAGATATAAGTACATTATCGATTTGAGAGGATTCGTCACCTTCTCCAAACATGGCGTCTCTTAGTTCATATCCACCAAGTTTATTTGCTAACCTTTTTAGGATTCGCTGAACTCTTAGTTCACCAATCATTCCTCGAGTAGTCGGTTTTCGAAAATAATAGTTCAAGAAGACTCCTATACAACCCGAAATCAATATATATACCATATTATCACTCCACCTTTACATATGTTTAACTTATCACGTATGTAATGATGTTTTTGTTGAACTTTGTCGAACTAGAAGTGAATTTGTAGAATGGTAACATAATAAGTAAAGAAAAACCCCTGATTTTCAGGGGTCTAAATTACGCTTCCATTAAATATTTAATTGTTCTTACCATTTGAGCAGTATAACTCATTTCATTATCGTACCAAGTTAAGATTTTAACTAATTGTTTACCGTCAACTTCCATAACTTTTGTACATTGTGCATCAAATAAAGAACCAAATCTACAACCAATGATATCACTTGATACGATTGGATCTTCAGTGTAACCTAATGATTCATTTGATGCTGCTTTCATAGCTTTGTTAATTTCTTCAACAGTTACTTTCTTTTCAAGTTCAATTACTAAATCTACACATGAACCTGTAATAGTAGGAACTCTTAAAGCTCCACCATCTAATTTACCAAGTAATTCAGGTAAAACTTTTCCAACTGCTACTGCTGCACCTGTTGATGTTGGTACAATGTTAGCTGCTGCTGCTCTACCACGTCTTGCATTAATATCTTTTTGGTGTGGTGCATCTAATGTATTTTGATCATTAGTGTAAGCATGAACAGTTGTCATGAACCCTTTAACTAGACCAAACTCATCATTTAATACTTTAGCTACTGGAGCTAAACAGTTCGTTGTACAAGATGCTCCTGAAATAACTGTTTCCGTACCATCAAGAATTTCATGGTTAACATTATAAACAATCGATTTCAAATCTCCACTTGCTGGTGCTGAAATAACTACTTTCTTAGCACCTGCAGTAATATGTGCTTCTGCTTTTTCTTTTGAAGCAAAGAAACCAGTACACTCTAATACTACATCAACATCTAATTCTCCCCAAGGTAATTCTGCTGGATTAGGATTAGCATAAATATCAATTTCATTTCCATTTACTACAATTGACTTTTCTTTTGCTTCAATTGCATCAATCATGAAATTTCCTTGTGCTGAATCATATTTAAGTAAATACGCTAGTGTTCTAGCATCTGTTAAATCATTTATTGCTACTACATCGTAATTATCATCTTCATTCATTAATCTGAACGCTAAACGTCCAATTCTTCCAAAACCATTTATTGCGACTTTAACTGCCATTAAAAATCACTCCTCTATTAAATTTAATTAATTCCATATATATTTTACCTTTATTTGGGTCTTAATTCAATGATATTTGTAATTAGTAAACGTTATCATACATTAGTATTACGACAAATTATACTTTTTATGTAAGATAAAATAAAGAAAAAAACAAGGAGAGATTATATGAACATCCCTATTGTAATCGAACAAACATCATTTGGTGAAAGAAGTTATGATATTTATTCAAGACTTTTAAAAGATAGAGTCATAATGTTAAGTGGTGAGATAAACGAAATGGTTGCAAACAGCATAGTTGCTCAACTTCTGTTCTTAGCAGCGCAAGATGGCAAGAAGGAAATCAGCTTATATATTAATTCTCCGGGAGGAAGTGTTACTGCTGGAATGGCTATATACGACACAATGAACTACATCGAGTCAGATGTAACAACCATTTGCATTGGAATGGCTGCTAGTATGGGAGCTTTCCTTTTAAGTAGTGGAGCGAAGGGAAAAAGATATGCACTATCTAACAGCGAAATTTTAATCCATCAACCAATGGGTGGAGCACAAGGCCAAGCAACGGAAATTCAAATAGCTGCTGAACATATTATCAAAGTAAGGAAAAGAATAAATAAACTTCTATCAGAAAACACCAATCAGCCAATAGAAGTAATTGAAAGAGATACTGAAAGAGATAAGTACATGTTTGCTGAAGAAGCTCTCGAGTACGGAATCATAGATAAGATAATCACCAAATAAACTCTGATTTTAGAAATTAAAATCAGTCAAAATAAAAGAGTCCTCAATATAATTGAGTGACTCGTTTTTGATTTCTTATCAGATTTTTATAGAAACGCTCTCTTAACTCTTTCAAAGAAAGGTTTATTCCCATTATAAGCTATTTTAACAGTTTTATCAGATAAGGCACATCTAAATTCTATCATCCCTCTGATGTTCATTGTTAAATGATCATAACAAAAATCAATATCTACTGGCGCCTCTGGTTTCAAATGTAAAACACGATTTGTTCCCAGCATTAATGGTGAACCAATAGTTCTATAGGCATTAGAGTTTATACTAGCTAACTCCGTCACTTGAATAGATCTTAATTCTGGGTCTACTATAGCTCCACCAAGTGATCTGTTCATTCCAGTAGAACCACCGGGCGTAGAGAAACAAAGTCCAGTTCCTCTAAAAGTTTCAAATAATAGATTGTCTATGTAAACATCTAAAACGATTACTCTATCTACTTCGATTATTTGAAACTCGTTCAAAGCGAAATAGGTAAAAGTCTTATTTTTTGTGGTTAAAGTAGCCTCTGCTATATTGAAGTCATTTGTTTTATAAGTATTATTGATAACAGAATCAATCATCTCATCTAAAGATTCTTCATTGAAGTCCATAAAGAAACCTAAATGTCCAGTATGAATCCCAAAAATAGTGGCTTCTTCTAAGACATCGCTAAAACGATGAATAGCTCTTAAGATAGTACCATCTCCACCAATACTAAAAATAATCTTTGGTTTTTCACTATCATCTATATCTATTCTTTCTCTTAATTTCTGAGCAATTCGCTTACTCACTAAATCATTTTTTACAACAATAGCATACATATTATCACCTTTTTTTAAGTAATCCTGCCTTATAATCACAATCATCATTGTTAGCACAATCTAGGCAGATCATTTTTCGTCTAAACTCGACGGGAATAAATACCCTTATATCATCTTCATTGTAACCAATTTGAATGTTATCATCACTCACAATAATTGGTCGTCTCAAAACACTGGGATTTTCAATCACAAACTCCATTAGTTGAGATATTGACATTCCATCTAAATCTATATTATTGTTAACAATGATTTTAGATCTAGTTGAGATAATATCAACTACACCATTCTCAGTATTACGTAAAATAAATCTTAGATCCTTCTCAGTCAGTTTAATACTAAATATGTTCTTTTCAGTAAAATCAATTTCCCTATCGTTAAACCACTTTTTAGCTTTTCTACATGATCCGCACGATGGTGTAGTGTACATAACTATCAAATAATCACCTCTAATCATTAGTAATGACTAAAACTCAATTACGAGGTCCCACAAGCAAAATTACAATCGTTAAAGTTATCGTATTGAGTTTTTAGTTTTGATTACATAAAGTATCTATATAAAGTTATATGTTTACATTTTTAGATACTCATCTATTATATCATACTCACTTAAGCGTGGATATCAGTAATTTAGAATTTACTTTATATGATTTACTCCACAGTGTAAATAATATGATTCCTTGTAAATGAGTTGATTTCTTACCAGTTAAGTCACTATGACAAATAAGTTCTTAACTATAAGTACTGATATTCCAAGATTTAAACAAAATAAAGGATAGTAAGTTTTAAACTTACTATCCTGTTTACTTAATATATTTAAACTTCATCAAGTTACTTAAATATAGCTGTTAATCTACTTTCATTGTAATCACAGAATCTATTCTTCTTAGCAAAATATATATTCATCACAAGCAGCGTTAACATTAATAACACAGCAAGTGGTTCTAAGAATATCGGTATGTTTGTAAAAACCGAAATAAAGACTATTATGATCCCTGATACATAAGGATGAGCGAATTGTCTTCCAAACACAACTCCCATCAGCCCAATTGCAGCCATTACTAAGCTTAAAATAACAATCAGATCATAACTATCAACAAAATTTTTATTAAAGTAGTTAAAATCTTGGTATTCAAAATACAGTTCATATTTATCTATTATGTCCTAACCATCTTGATAAAACTTTAAATAAGATGGAGAGTACTGAATTATAACGATAGGTTTATCTTCACCGGCAGGAAATGCCGTCTTGTAATCTGGCTCAGCATCATATTCGATTACAATATCAGCATCATACTTGTCTGCGAATTTAACAGCAGAATTGTATAATGAAAAGTTTGCAAGCAAATACATAATAAGTATTACAATTGCGATTATACTATATGTTTCTGTAATTTTTGATGATTTATTTAATATAAAATCAGTTGTTTTACCCATTCCTCAATTTGCTCCTTTACACCTAAAACAAAGTGTCCTTTAGATATCTCTGTTAATTCCCCCAGATCCTAATCTAAAGAGTACATATCTAATGTTTCCAGTACACGATTCTTCTCGAAACGTGGTGATGGTTGCGGAATTGATGCTAAAAGTGATTTAGTATAAGTGTGCTTAGGATTCGAATAAATCTCATCAGCATCACCTAACTCCACTAAATAACCTTTATGCATTACTCCCACTCTATCTGAAATGTATTTAATTATTGATAAATCATGCGCGATAAAGACATAAGTAAGTCCTCTTTCACGTTAAAATTTTCTAAATAAATTCAGTACTTGTTCACGAATTGACACATCAAGAGCAGATATAGGTTCATCTGCAAGAATAAGTTCAGGTTCAATAACTAAAGAACTTGCAATACCAATACGTTGTCTTTGTCCTCCTGAAAATTCATGAGGAAATTTATAAAAACTTTCCTTTTCTAATTTTACCTTTTCAAGAACTTCATATACTTTTTGTGAACCGTCTTTTCTGTTTTTTATTAATCTATGCGCAAGAAGTGGTTCTAAAATGGCTTCTCCGATTGTTTGTTTAGGATTTAATGAGGAATAAGGATCCTGAAAAATGATCTGAAAATCCTTTCGCCGAGCGCGCAAGTCCGCATCCCCAAGTGACGCCAGGTCCGTCCCCTCGATAAACACACCGCCAGCCGTTGGCTGCAGAAGGCGCAAAATCGCCTTACCGGCAGTGGTCTTGCCGCATCCGGACGGGCCAAGCAGCGCCAGGCACTCTCCTTCCTCCACTGTCAGGTCAAGCCCTTCCAGGATCAGGCGTCCGCCAAGGCGGATGTTCACGCCAATCATGTCTAGTTTTGCCAAGGTGCGGTCCTCAGGTTTTGGGAATGGATAGGGAAACGATGCGGTAACGCCATTCGGCGGCGCAGATCAGGATGGAGACGAAGATGATATAGACCGTCGAGAAGGCCGCCGGTGTGGGATCGAAATTATTAGAGATGTGATTGAACAACTCTATGGGCAGGGTCGTGACCTCACCGAGCACCAGAAAGACGCTGATCGGATAGTTATCGAAACTTATCAGGAACGCAAAGACGAACCCCGACACCAGGCCGGGTTTCAGCTGTGGCAGCGTCACGGTGTGAAACGCGCGCCAGCGGCTTGCACCAAGTGAGCGCGCCATGAGACGCAACCTCATGGGTGTCATTAACTTCTCTGGGAAAAGTTATGAGCAAGCGATCTTTAATTTTGATCAAGCTTTAACAACTTCAGGTGAAGATGAAGGCTTAACAGCGCAGATACGCTTGAACCTTGCTAGTAGTCATTACAAGCTGGGCTTTATGGATCGTGCCTATGCAGCCTTGATTGTGGCCAATCCAAAGGCGCTGGAAGCAGCGGAGGCGCGAAAGTATTATCAA
>CAJYBF010000048.1 GCA_913064935.1 uncultured Mollicutes bacterium | reverse complement strand
GGATAGAATTTATTACAAAGCGTTTTAATGATACTGGCAAGAGCATTGATATTGAAAATGCTGCAAACATTGCAAAACATTGTGAAAATCATCCTTATTATGTTCAGCAACTGGCACAGCAAGTGTGGTTAAGAACCAAGAAGAATTGTAAGCCAGAAATTATTCAGGAAGCATTCGATGATTTGACTATGCAACTGAGCATGCTTTTTCAGATCCTAACTGACGACCTAATGATGAAACAAATTCGTTTTCTAAATGCGATCATTAACAAAGAAGAAAGGGTCACTTCACAGAGCACATTAAAAAAGTACAATCTTGGAACATCTGCCAATGTAATAAAGATGAGGAAAAAACTACATGATCGGGAGATCATTGATGTAATAGGGAAAAAGATTGAATTTATGGACCCCTTATATAAATATTGGCTTAAAAATTACTATTTCAATTAATAAAAAGGGTACAAATAAAAAACTCCCCATCAAATCTGATGAGGAGTCTTCTTTAGTAGCGGGGGTAGGACTTGAACCTACGACCTTTGGGTTATGAGCCCAACGAGCTACCAGACTGCTCCACTCCGCGATATGTACATTGATTTTCACAATGCTTAAATATAATAACAAAATTGATGTTCAAAGTCAAGATAATGAAGCCATAAATAGAAAAAAAACAGAGAAAATTTCCTCTGTCTATTTTTAAGATTTCTTAGTATAAATTATATAACCTAAAGCAGTCAATGAACTTGCCGCTAAGACACCTACTAGAATCAACATCGTAGTATCTCCGAACAACGTTCCATCACCTGGTTCATCAGTGTCTATTGGATCACTCGGTTCTTCTGTATCAGGTTCGTTTTCTACTCGCTCAATAGTTTCAGTAGAATCTGCTACTACACCTTCATGATCTCCAGCATCATAAGAAACAACAACAGATATTATGTTTTTAGAATATGGAAGTTCAACTTCCACACCCTCAGAGATACTTGAAATACTAATCTCTTGAACTGAACATAAACCGTTCTCGCTACAAATCCTAATCTCTACTACGTCTGAATTTACAGTTCCATCAACATCGACTATTGTAGCTCTTAAGGTAACAATATTCTCGACATCTAATGAACTCTGTACAATGAATACTTCTGGAACAGTTAAACTAATAATTCTCTCAGTTAAGACTTGTGATTGAACTAATGTTCCTGATCCATCAAGATAGTCAATTGATATATTGTAAGAAGTGTTATCTAATAAATTAGTAAATTCAAAACTAGTGCTACCATTTTCAATTATTGCTTCTTCTAAGATATCGTCACCTAATAGTAACCTTACAACTACAACTGCCTCAATGTTGTTAATGAAATCAACATCAAATGAAATTGTAGAATATGTCTTATCTATTTTATCCATGTCTACGTTAATGTTTGGTAATGTTGTAAACTCAGTGCTATAAATGATTTCATTGTTTTCTTCACCATCACCAACATTGATATCTGTATCAATTTTTATGCGATAAGTAGTCTCTGCTTTTAAGTCCTCGAATGTAATTTCCTTAACAGTTGATGTTCCAATTGCAATTATCTCAATTGGAATATTTGAAGTGGTTGAGTACAATTTAATGAATCCACTTATGTAAGCTTCATTTGGATCTATTACAATCGCAGAGAAATCTGCACTAGTATTTAAAACATCCAAATTTCTTACTTCTATTGTTGGTCTTAACTTCAATGTTTCGAAGTCACTTCCATAGAATAATGGATTATCAACTGAATCATTGTTATCATTTAAATCATATTCAATTACTATATTTATTCTGTAATCTTTAACAGGATCTAAATCATCAAATTCTCTATTTAATAAAATACCTTTGTTTAGTAAAACCTCTTTACCTGTTGATTGTGCTCCGTCGTAAAGAACTGCTTTAACAGATATAATTGAATTGTCAGAATCTCGGATGTCAGTATCAAAGGAAACAGAGTTTCCATCAGCTTTTACATCATATATTCGAACTACTGGTATAGGCTTAGCAGTATATAGCTCAAATGTACCTATTACATCATCTATTACGGCTCCCCTACCATTTTCTAAATTGTATGACGCATAAACTTTGTATTCATATTCACTGTTGTCATCTAGTCCACCAAATGATACATTATTTGTTCCTACACTTAGTGACTGTGTTTTGTTAGGAACTATTTGTCCATCTTCTAATAAAACAACACTCTTCTCAGCCGAAGAACCATCTTCATCTGAGATAATAATTGAAATATCCAAAGTATTTTGTTCAATTGTATTAATTTTAAACGCTGCACTAGGCATATCCTTCTCAGTTGAGAAGTTATGTGTAGCTATAATCGCTTCATCTTCTATAATTCTAATTTGATATACAGTTCCAGTTACAAGTGAATTGAACGATATCTCAGAAGTTGTTGTTAGATCATCTGTATCTAGAGTTATAGTTTCAAAATCAACTTGACCGTCAACGTTCCACAGTTGAACAACTAGTGATTCATTTGAAGTTGAATCTTTAAGTGAATTAATTTCTAAAGATATTGATGTATCGTTCTTATTCGCACTTACGATTTGAGCAGAAACATCATATGATCTTCCTAAAGTGTCTAGTGTATCGATTGTGCCAGCATTTAGAAAAATACCATTTGTATTAACATTGATAATCCCATCTGCATCATCGGCATCATAAGTTGCTCCGTTAAAATCATAATCGGCACTTACTTCAATTTTATAATCAGAACTATCATTTTCAAGATTAGAGAATGAGTATTCATTAGTTCCAATTGTAAGAGAAATCGACTTAATGAATTGACTATTTTTATATAGATATGCATACACAGAATCAACATCTCTGTTTGGATCTTCGATTTTTACATTAAAGAATATCTCTTCATCAGTACTGTTAGTAGAAATGATTGTTGCATTTGGTCTAACTAAGTCAGTAATGATATGTTTTCTTACACTATATTTACCGAAATTTCCTACACCATCAACAGTACGTATTTCATAATAGTTTGTTACGTCTCCGTATTTTATAGTATCAAAGCTATATGCCTCTGTAACTATCGAACCTGTAGGCGGTTGAGATATATCATCAGTGTCTAATTCTCCATTGATCCATAATTCATAATGATCTAAAGAATCATCAGTACTCTTATCCCACGTAATTGTTACAGTAGATTGTATCCCGTTCAAGTCCTCTTCATCTACTGAAGTTACATCTATATAACGATTATCAGGTATATCAGGATATACTTGATCAAATGTAAATGATAAACTACCAATGTTTCCAGCCATATCTTGTATTTTTATTGTATAAAGACCATCAGAAGAAACATTCTTAATTGCATCTTCTAAATCAGAATAATCACCATTTTTATAATTATCGGCAACTGTAGATATAGAATATCTAATTATATCATTAGCTCCATTAACAACATCTATTGTTGATTTTTCAGCGAAGTTCACAGTAGCACCAGTGATATGAGTATTAACTCCATCTCCACCTAAGTCATAAGTTACAGAAAAAACAGGAGCAACTGTATCAAGTGTGAAGTAAGTTTGAGAACCTAACGACTCATTTCCAGATACATCAACTGACGTCACTTTAAATGTAACTGTTCCATCTGATAATGGAAGTGCATCAATAGCTACGTTAAGTAAAACTACTGAACTGTGTAAAACAAATACATCGTCTCCTTCTTTGATGTAAACATTATAATGGTCTATTTCCTCACCATTTGGTTCAGTCCAACTCAAGTTTATAGTTTCAGTATCGTTAACTCCGTCTGGATAAATAACAGATAAATTTTCATCTTTCATTGTTGAGTTATTTATATTGCTTGGAGGTGTAGTGTCATATTCAAAAACTACATCTTCATAACTTGAAACATTACCAGCAGCTTCAATTCCTCTAGCCGAGAAAGTTAACACTCCGTCAACAAGAGCCATATCATCTGGTCCAATTTCTATTGGTGTTGTCACAACAGATGAAACAGTATTGATTACTAAATCATTTATAATAATCCTATTTGATATTCCTCTTCTATATGAAACTTCATAAGAAGCAGGTTCTTCAATAGGTTTTTCCCAAGATAATGTTAAAACTTCATCATTCGTCTTACCTGGTGTAACATCCCCAGCATTTGAAACAACACCAGATTCATCTGATACTGATAGATTTCGCACAACATCAGCAGCTATTGTATCTCTTTCAACAAAAACTGACTCAGTAGGAACTGGAACTCCAGCACCATCTTCATCCATTGCTTTTATATAGAACTCTACAGGATCACCATCTGTCTCACCATACCCTGTGATATCAAAATCATTAAAAATAGTAGATGTAGTACTTTTATCTAAATAAATACCTGTAGCACCATCATCTTCATATAATTCATATAAAACTGTACCATTTCCCGAACAAGCGAACCTGAAAGTAACAGTGTCCTCATTAGTAATTAGTATCTCTCCACCTAATGCTACATTAGAAATGCTATCTTCTACACTAATGTTGCACGTATTCGCTACAGCAGAAACTTCAGGAAGCATAACCCCTATCATCGTAATCATTATCAATATCATATACTTCTTCATTTTTTTCACCATAAAAACACTCTCCTTGAATAACATACTAAATCACTCTTAATAATATACCAAAACACTTCTTTTTTCAACTACTGATATGTATAAAATCCCTTAATTCAAGTCATTAAATACCCAATTTTACCAATAAATCGCATATTTTATTACCAACTTCGATAAAGACATACGAAAAAGATGCAATTTTTCACATAATTGCACCTTTTAATTTAAGCTATACCTAACTAAACGTCGTTTCTCTTAACGTTTTGCTTTTTTGCATTTCTACCTTTTGTAGAACCCTTTGCTAATTGAGAAATATGACCTTTGTCTTTTCTCCTTCTTATTTCCTTAGGATCATTTTGACTTTTTGACACAACTTCATCTCCAATCTTAGAATTTTATCGTCACTAGTCTATTGTTTACCTTACGAAAGCTATTATTCAAACAGATAAGAAAAAGCAGAAAATTAATTCTGCTTTTATAATTGAAAATCCTATTCTTGCAGTATCTATTTAAATAATAATATTTTTCCTACACTTCTATCTTCACTTTCACCAACTACTCTTACTTTCAGTCCGAAGTAAGGCACATTTCTACCTGCATCAGGAATACTAGGATTACTGTAATCTAATGCGTCACTGAAAATAGGGTTCATTACAGTATGGTTATCTCTCATATAGAATCCTAAGTAATTATAGTCTAAATACATTTTATCATCTTGTTCTAACCCAAATGCGGCATCATGCATCTGATACCTTGTAGATCCTATAGCGTTATCATTCCACTTGTTTACATGTTGATCAGCATCCACTATACCTAAGTATCCATCCCCAGGATGATCTCCAGTCCAATTGTTATCGTATCCCATGTCAACATACCACATTAGCATACCAGGTTCAAATTGCATTAAACTGTTACCTCTACGTATATGAGCTAATGCTTCATCTACACCTTGATGATTTCTCCATTCGATCAAATAGTATTGTTCAGTATAGGCGATCCCTTGATCAATAGTAAATCCGTACATATCAAATGTTGGATCATTCTCAGCATCATCAAACAAAACAGTTTGATCATCTATTGATATATTGATATCATCAATGTAGAAACCTAAGTCAGCAACATAGCCATCTGACCAATAATTAAACCCAACATATATTTCTTGGCCGATAAATTGTGACAAATCAAACTCTGCTTCTACCCAACCATTCGAAGAACCAGTTATACCAAATCCAGGGTTTTGTCCGAATGGATCTTCTACTGTGGTAATATTCCCTTCAATTGAAATCCATTCTCCTAAACTATATATTCCAACTGAAGCATAATCCCAGTCCTCTTCAATTTGGTACCACGTTTTAAAATTAATTTTAGCTGATGTTGCTTGAGTCAAATCTAAATCGGTTAACATATAATTATTTAAACTATTCCCTTTCCCACTAAAATATTCGAAGGTTCCGCTATATGGAATATTTGTAATCTCTTCTTTATTTGGTAATCCTATCATCAAAACGTCATTATTAATTCCCTTAGTACTCGCTTGATCTAATAATAACTCAACTCCAGTTTCGTCAATATCATCAACATGTATGTAGGAACCAGTTAACCAGTTTCCTCCCAATGTACTTTGAAGTTGTAGTTTTGCATATGGACTAAACCCGGTTGGTTCAGTACCAGAAATAATTCCTGCCCAACTTCCCGAACTCATTATTGACCAATAACTTACAGGTTCTCCTGCCCCAGAATAGACAGTATCATATTCATCAGGAAGTCCTAAATCATGACCATACTCGTGAGAGAAAACTCCAGCAGCTCCATCCTCTGGTGCCATAGTGTAATCATATGCCACCATTGCGCCACCCCAATAAGGAAGACCTGTTTCAATTCCTGGTAAAGCAACAGGGTTAGTAAAACTCCATCTATGAGACCATATTGCGTCATCACCAAGAGATCCACCACCAGCTTCTTCTCCAACGCTTGCATGAATAATCATTAAATGATCTATAATCCCATCTGGTTCACGTAGATCTCCATCACCATCTAAATCATATCTATCCTCTTTATCAAACTCTGACAGATCTATGTTAGGATCATATGCAGCATTAAGTAATGCTTCATATACTAAGTTCCTTGGTCTAGCATCATTGCCACCAATATTCCCGCCATAAAATGCTGCAGGATAACCAGCAGTGTACCAACCAGCTACTTGACCTTCAATGCTATAACTTCCACCAGATTGTTCCTCGTAGAACTGTCTCATGGTAATTAGTTGCTCGCCATTTGGTCCGTTATACTCACTTTCGCCAAAGATCATTTCTTCATAATGTTCTTTGGGATAGTTCTCATAAAACATGTCCGTTTCAAGCGGAGTAAGTGAGCTATTAAGAAAATCTGGGAAGTCGATTAATATTACTAAAATATTATCCGATATCACAGAAACATGCCAAAATCCCTCTATCACAGAGCTAACCTCTTGAGCTTGTCCAACTTTATTCCAAATACCGCTCAATATTCACCCATTAAACTTATCATAAATTACTTTCTTTTTCATATCTTTTTTGTACATGTCCAATTCCCGTTTTTTCTTTAATGCATCTATCTTTCTATCTATAAGAGATTTTCAAAGCGA
>CAJYBF010000047.1 GCA_913064935.1 uncultured Mollicutes bacterium | reverse complement strand
TTCAGTAGCACCTAAAATCATAATATCAAGTTTATTTACAATTGGAACGCCAAATGGATTTGCATATTGGCTTGCACTAAGTAAATGATGATGTTCATTTCTTTTTAAAGATGCAACTGCAGCTAAATCAAAACACTGAACATCATATAAATCTTCAAGCAATCCTTCTTCTAACATATCCACTAAATATCCTGTGATTCCACCAGAAGCGAATGAACCTTTTATATTTTTCTTAATCATTTGTTGCTTTAAATATTTAGTCACTGCTAAACTAGTTCCACCTGCACCTGTTTGAAATGATAAACCATCTTTCAAATAGCCTGCTTCTTCTATAACAGTAACAGCATCTCTAGCTATCTTTAAACTTACGGGATTTCTAGTAATAGATGTAGTGCCAGATTGAATTAGATTTTGATCTCCTATTTCATCAAGCATTAAAACATAATCAACATCGTTTCCATCGATTTCCACGTAAGAAAGATGTTTAACAATTGAATTAGTTACTAAAACTACTTTTTTCGCTTTTTTTACATCAGACATACTATAACCAAGCGCTCCAAGTACAGTTGATCCATCAACTCCATTAGCGTTTCCATGTTTATCAACAGCACTTACTGCGATAAATGCAACATCAATCACGAGTTCATTTTGTTCAATAGCTCTCGGCCTACCACCGTGTGTTTGCATAATTAGTTTGTTACGAAGAGCTCCTTCACTAACTGCTTTAGCAACTGGGCCATTTAAGTAGTTAGTATAAATAGAAGAAATTGTTCCCTTTTCAATTAAAGGAACAATCGGTTCGTGAACACTAAAAATACCACTTGCAGCAAGTGTTAAGTTAGTTATATTTTCTTTATCTAATGCTAGAATAGTTTTATTTAGTACATAATCACCATTTCGAAGATGATGATGGAATGATACTGTATCGCCGCTTTTTACCGTTAACTCAACAAATAATTTTTCGAATGAATTAAACTTTTGCATAATCTTTTACTTTTTTCAAAATGTTTTTTGCTCGAATGATCACCGGTAAATCGACCATTTTTCCATCAACACTAAATACTCCACTATCGTTAATTTCTGCGGCTTTTATAACTTTAGTAGCGAATTCTATTTCTTCTAAAGTTGGTTTGTAAATTTCATTTATTATAGGTATTTGATTTGGATGAATAGAACTTCTAGCACTCATCCCAATCGCTTTTGAATATTTAACTGATTCTTCTAATGTTTCATCATTATCTGTATCAGTAAAAGGCGTATCAATTGAATCAACCCCTAAGTAAGCACAAACCATAACTAATTTATGTCTAGCATAAAGTAATTCAATGTCATCTTCAGTTCTAACTACGTCTATATTTGTAGCTAAATCTTCTCCACCTAGCAACATCCCTGAAACATTCTCAAACTCACCAATTTCTTTCATTGTCAACACCGCTTCTGGTGTTTCAATAATAGGAATCAATAACTTGTTTGTATATTTCTTCACTTCATTCATCACATTTACACTTGCTTTTGGTACAACATAACCCGATATAGCTAAATGATCGAATGTGTTTATCTCTTCTTTTCCTAATTCAAAAATATCATTTATTCTAATATAAACATTTTCAAACATAGTTGTCTTTAAATATTCTTTTAACAAATCTCTAGCACTATCCTTGTCCTTTATACTTACTGCATCTTCTAGATCATAGATAATTCCCGAAGCCCCAAATACTTGAGCGCTTTGAACCATTCCGGGATTATTCCCTGGTACGAATAAATAACTACTCATTATGAGCTCTCCTCAAAGCGGTCGTAAGTCTGGCCTTTATTGTATAATCATATGCGCCTTTATCTTGAACGACTACTTTACAAACAACATCATGTTCTTTAAGAGTTTCAAGAATCACACTCTTAATTGCATCGCCAAATTTATCGAACACAATACTACTTATCTCTACTATAAGTTTATCACTAGGAGACACAATAATCAAAGTATCATTACTTTCAATCGTTCCTGCTTGTGATGTTTTCATAATATCCTACTTTCTTGTAAGTGCCATAACTCTATTCATTTCGTTGTTAACAATCATTATTCCTTCGTCAGTTCCCATACCTGGTTTAGCTAAAACTTGGCATGCACCAACAGCCATAGCTATGTTAGTAGTGATCTCACTTGACACATTAGTTTCATTGCAAGTTCCACCTGAGTAAGCCAAAACATTATACTTTTGACAAATCAAAATGGCATCAACTATATTATTAACTCCACCTAAATCAGGTGTTTTTATTTGAAGCATATGTCCAGCTTTTGCTTTTGCGAACATTGTGATGTCTTCTAAGTTGTTACACCATTCATCAGCTACAATTTCTACTTTAATATCTCTTTCATCTAATAATGCAGTTATTTCACTTAACGCTTTAATTGTATCATGTCTATTACCACAATCACACGGACCTTCAATTCTTAACATAAACGGATGTGCGCTTTGTTCTAACATTTTACAGTAATCAGCAATTTTGCTTACGTCATTACCGAAGATTTCTCCGATAGTTCCGTAAACATCCAAATGCATAATAGGGAAATAGTTTTCACTAAGTTCTAAAATTCTATCTCTCATCCACTCTATATACTCTTTTAAAAGTTCACCGTTTCTACCTAATTTAGTTTCAATATTGTTTATTAATCCATGAGGTAAAACATCAACTCTTTTAATAATCATTTTATCAACATTTTCATATCTGTTGTCACCAGACTGAGCAAACAAGCTAGGTCTAACAATTTCAGTTTGAATATTGTATTCTTCTTTAATAACTTCAGCAATTGTTTTTCTTTTAACTTTAGAAACCGCTGATAAGATACTTTGTGTAATACCATATCTAAGAGCAGTGTGTAGTCTTGTCCCATTTAAAACTAAATTATCAAAGTACTCAGCGTTACTTTTAAATTCAGTTAATTCTCTACCAATTAATAAAGGTTTTAAATCATTCTCAATTACTTTGATAAAATCATCAGCAATAAATAAAGGGTCACGTCCACCACATCCTGAATACTGTACAGCCGCACAGTCCCCAAGACCAACAGATCCATCTTCCATTATTAACATAACAGAAATAGATTCACCAGCTTGTCTAACACTTTTGAAATTAGGAGTAACTGGTTGTCCTTTATACGTAAAGCCTTCACTTACAGCTCCAGCTTTGATTGCACCTTGATCATCGAAATAGAATCCTGTAAGCCCTTTTGAGACTACGACGTTAGTTATTTTCATTTTTCCACCACTCGTTTTCGCTATCTATCATAGATTTTTTATCACTAATTGAATAAACATCATCAATAGTCATATTGAAATCAACTTTTCTGTTTTCTTTTTTAGCTCTTTTTTCTAATTTATTGTAGTGAAAATCTTTAATCTCTTCATCAAATGGAATGTTCCCAAACTCTAAAATTCTAACAGCACCATCAACATCTCTTGCAGTTAATATTTTACCTGCATTATATTGACTTGGAGCGAATGGAATATCTATAATTCCTGCTTTAAATGCTTCAACTGCACCCACAGCTAAATCTCCCGATCCAACTTCAACAACTTTATCTAAAATTTGATCAACTTCAGCTTTTATTTGTTCAATCTCTTTTCTTACTTTAATTCCAGTTGCATAACGTTGTCCACGAAGTAACATAACAACTTCCTTAGAAGCTTTAAGTCCTCTTGCATTTGCCTGCATTGTAGGAATACCAATAGATTCATGAGTTGTTTTTGTAATCATTTTAGTAGCTCCAGCTAAAGCAGCTGTAGTGGCACCCATACTGATTAAACCAAATGCTTCAGTTTCATCTTTAGGGAATCCTCCCATCCATTGATGGAATACTGTAGATACATATACATCTTCAAATCCGTAAGCTTCTAAATAATATTCGGTTTGTTCTCTTAAAGCTCTAATTGCTGCAACATCTTGAATTATATTACCTAACTGACCATAACCAACTGAACTATTCTTAACACCTTGTTCAGCTGCTAATAAAGTTTCTATAATCGCAACAGTGTTTGAAATACATGGTGGAACCAATGTTCCAGTCAAAGGACCGAATGGTTCTCTGTTAAGTGATACTCCATGTTCCTCGTAATAACCAACTAATCTATCACAGTACTGCCAATTCCTAATTGTTGTTTCTAATGGAACGCTTTTAGCGTAAGGGATGTTATAAGATATCCCTCCACCTTCATTTGAAGTCCAACCAGCTGCATGGATTATTTCAGTTAATAATCTTGCATCAGGCGTACCATGTCTAGCTTGAAGAGGAACATTGATTGCTTCACTTACTCTTCTACAGCTCTCCACTCCATGATTTACTACAGGAAAACCATTAAGCATAGATTTGCCAGATAAAATACTTTCTCTAATACCAACTTCAGCTTCCTCATATCTATTTTGTCTAGTATATGAATCTATTGTAGAAGGTAAAAAGTCAGCTCCTCCGACTTTTTCTAAATACTTAAGTAATTTTATATGTTGATGTTCTAAGGCTACTCCAGCACGGGGTTGAATTAGAACACGGTCTAAATTCTTAGCTTTTTTGAGTTTTTTAGCAAAGTTCTGATGATCAGGTATCTTCTTCAAGTATTCAATAGCTTCTTTAAGATCAACACCTTTACCTGTTGGCCAACTTGCTAAAACTTCTTCTCTCATTTTCAAGAATTTTTCTTCACTAATCTTCTTATTTCTTAGGTCCATTTTACTTCTCCTGTAATAAGTATTTTTTCATCATTCTTAAAGCTTTTTCTGGATGTCTTACACTCAGTAAACTTAAAGATGACAACACATACATTTTATCTATAACAATTTCACTTTTACTTGGTCTTAATTCTGTAATTTTTTCCTTATTAAATAATGACTTATCTATAACACCATCACTATTAACAACTACTCCCCCGGTACCAATAATGTACTTCACATCAGATAAATCCTTACCAGTTTGTAAATACATCATTCCCATTGGAGAATAAACATTTTCCACTTTTCCAACATGTCTTGACATTGCTTCATCAACACATATAGATGCCATTGCTTTATCAAATGCAATTTCATCATCATCCGTTGGTATATATTCAGTATTACTTCTTCTAAAAGTAATTTGTTTTTCTACATCAGTGATTCCATACTTTTCAAAAGCTAAACTTCCAACGGACTCAAACATTGCGTTAGCACTATATCTCATCCCCAAGTCGCCTTCGACAGTTCTTTTAGATAACGGTTCTTCTAACCCTTGAAAAACAACTCCAGCTTTAGAAGGTAAACCTAAACCTATTGAATGTATATCTGTTGTAGCTCCACCTATATCTATACAAAGTAAGTCTCCGATACCTCTTTGATTCTTTGTCCCTTGACTAAGAATCGTTAACCCATATAAAACAGCTGCTGGAGTAGGCATAATAACATTATCAACAAGCTCCTCTGCTTGCTTAATACCTTTAGCTAAAGTAATTTTTTCAATAAAAATCTTTCTAATAACTTCTTTAGCTGACTCAACATTTAGTTTGTTAATTTCAGGCATAACATTTTCTGCTTTTTCGTAATATATATTATTACTTAAAAACATATTTTCTATTTCATTCAAGGTCTGCTTATTTCCAGCCAAAACCACTGGTACTTTAATCTTAGCTTCAGCTAGCATTTTAGCGTTATGAAGAATCGAATCGGAGTTTCCTCCATCAGTTCCACCAGCTAATAATATAATATCTGTATCGCTTGTTTTAATTTCTTCTACTTCATCAACTGTTAAGAAATTAGAATAAGCGTATTCTACTTTTGCTCCCGCTCCAAGTGCTGCTCTTTTAGCAGCCTCTACAGTGAGTTTTTTTACTAAACCAATCGCAGTCACAACTAATCCACCAGCAGCACTACTGCATGCTAGTTTTTCGACTATTTCATCAGGGATTTCTAAATCATCATATGCTTTTCGATATCCGTCAATTATATTGGTTGATACTGTTGTAGTACTTTGTGCCGTTGAGATTACAGATTCATTATCTAAATCAACTAAAGTTAACTTAGTGTATGTCGAACCAAAATCAGTCAACAAAACTAGTTTCATCTTAAGTCTTTGTTCAAAGCTTTAATGGCATCGTCTGGTGACGTACCTGGAGGATATACTCTATCGAACCCCATGTCCTTAAATCTACTTTGAACTGCTTTCCACTTCTGTTTACCGATAACAATATTTCCGCCTACATACAAAAGGACACCTTCTAAACCAGACTCTACGCATTTATCTTTAAATCCGCGACAGTCTAATTCTCCATGTCCGTAAAGTGACGACACTAAAATAGCATCAGCATTTGTTTCAACCGCTGCATTGATAAAATCTTCTTGCTGCGATAAAACCCCTATGTTTACTACTTTAAAACCTGCATTTGTTAAACAGTAATCTAATATCTTGTTCCCAACTGCGTGCACATCGGCACCGATAACTCCAATAACAACTGTTTTCACAACTATACCCCTCTTTAATTAATTATCTGGTTTCAATCTATATATACTACTTATATATCCACATTATAACCACGAAGCACACCTAAGTCAACGAAATATTCAATATAAAAGGCAGAAATATTTTCCGCCTTAAAATATACTTATTTAACTAGTTCCTCAAACTCATTTTCTGTTAAGATTTCTACACCTAAATCCATAGCTTTTTGGTATTTTGACCCTGGATTATCTCCTACTAGTACATAACTAGTTTTTTTACTCACACTTCCAGTTACTTTACCACCTGATTCAGTTATGATTCTCTTATAATAGTCCCTTGTTTTAGATAAAGTTCCAGTAACAACAAATGTCATATCAGCAAAAACTTGAACTCGTTCAATTTCTGAAGATATATATTTCATATTAAGTCCAAGCAATTGAAGCTCAGTGATGATATTTAAATTCTCGCTATTTTCAAAATAATCAAGAAGCTCCGAAAAAGTATCTTCAATTTCGTTTATCAATAATACTGAGCCTTCTAAAAATTGAAATTCATTAGCTGCTGCTTCAACATCGAGTGAATCGATTGATTCAGCAATTATTTTATTTACATAAGTCGGGTCACCCTCAGTGATTTGAATTGATAAATGTACTGATTTTGAATCAGCGTAAATTGATTCATCAAAATTTTGATAGGAAAAATTGTAGTATCCATTCTCTCTTGAATTTTTTGCGATCCTGCTTTTTATTGTATCGGATAGAGAAGATGAATATTGGGGACTCGTAGTACCAATCCATTCCAGGTAATCGTTTTGGGAAAAAACATGATTTCCCGCAACTTCAATTTTGTCAATCGTTTGTTCATCCTAAAAGAACGATTTCCAAACATCTTTCATTGTATCATTGAAATTTACAGATTTGTTAACTATTTCTGTGATCAGATCTGCATATTCATATGCATCATTAAATTTAAACAAAAAGAGTAATTCAATTGTATCAAGCG